>VGOC01000012.1 GCA_016865865.1 Chloroflexota bacterium | reverse complement strand
GCGCAGGGATCAGCTCTACATCCGGGACCGTCGCTCCAAACTCAGGGCCGTGAATCCCCAGGGAGGCATGAGCCGCTGCGGGCGCAAAGATATCCCGGCCATGGAAGGTATTCCCCGGATTCTGCAGCATCAGGGTGGGATTCGTCAGCTCCCACGCCTGGGCGTTTTCACCCAAGACGAAACTGAACACTCCATTATCCGGCCCGACGAAGATTCGATCATTTGCCTGGATGATGAGGGGGCGACGGCGCGTCCCCACGCCGGGATCAACCACGGCGAGGAAGATGGTCCCCTTGGGGAAATAGTTTAGAGATTGCCACAGGCTGATCGCCGCCCGTTGGACATCGCCCGGGGGAATCTGGTTGTTCAGGTCAATCAATGCGGCCTGGGGGTTGATCCCGGCGATGACGCCTTTCATGACGCCCACATAGGGGTCATGGGATCCGAAATCGGTCAGGATTGCAATCGGCGGGTTCATTGGCCTAGATTATACGATGAACTTTTCACATCGGGTATAATTTTCCCATGATGCAATGGATCGCGGCGGTTTTCCTGGGATGGCTTGGCGGCATGGTGGTGAATTACCTCTCCGATATTTTGCCGCATGAACGACGGCTGGCCGCGCCAATCTGCATGATCTGTGGGGAGAAGCAGCCCTGGTGGAACTATCTGGTCTGGCCGCGCCGTTGCCCGGCCTGTGGAGGTCGCCGCCGCTTACGAGTGTGGATCGTCGAAATCATCTATATCGGCGTCAGCGTCTGGCTGTGGATTTCACCCCCCGTGAGATTGGGCGCCTGGGTGGGGATAGCCCTCATGCTGTATTTTGGGGTGGTGGTCGTGATTGATATGGAACACCGGTTGATCTTGCACCCTGTCAGTTGGACGGGGGCGCTCTTAGGTTTAGCCGTGGGGAGTTGGCTGCACGGTCTGACCCCAACCTTGATCGGCGGCGCGGCGGGCTACGGCCTGATGTTGATCCTGTATGGTTTGGGGTTCTTGTTCGCCCGCGGGGTCGCGCGTTTCCGCGGCGAACCGATCGAGGAGGTTGCCCTGGGCTTTGGAGATGTGAATCTCTCTGGAGTATTGGGGTTATTATTGGGCTGGCCTGGAATAATCGGGGGGTTGATTCTGGCGATTCTACTTGGCGGGGTGGTGAGCTTTTTCTACCTACTGGTCACGCTCCTCCTGCGACGATACCGGGTCTTTACAGCGATTCCTTATGGCCCGTTTTTGGTTTGCGGCGCGATAGGGTTATTGTATTTCAATTATTGAGCTTCGTGTTCTTCGTGGATTTTCTGAATTTTTTAGTTCCGGCTCGTCCGGGTCAGGCTGTTTCGAGGAATTCGAGGACATTGGCCAGTACTTCGTCGAGGGTGAGATCGTCTGTTTCGATAACCAGGTCGGCGTGCCGGCGCGCATGGTCGAGACGCGCCAACTCCGTTCGATATTCTTTCTCGCTCCATCGAAAATTCTTGCGCGCCATCGTCAGAGGGTAGGAGACTTCCAGGAAGATCAACACATCGGGATGGCTGAATCGCTGCCACATATTTGGGGCGAAGGAGTGCTCCTGGGCGATATGGCGGGCCTGGCAACCGAGCTCCTCTAACCGTCGAACCAACTCCGTTTTACCTGATCCACAAACCCCAACGACACCGACGATCAATTCAGGGTTCATTATTTTGGGCTACTGCGCTGATCTGCGGCGCGCCGCCCAGGAAGGCAAGGGTGTCCTCCGGTTCGATACGGCGGGTTGGGCTGGGGTGGAAGTCCGGGTCTTCGTTCTGGCGGCGCAGGAGCACCACGCTGACATCGAAGTCGCGTTCGAGAGGTCTTCATCGTCCCATGGGAAGCGAGACGGTCATGCGGCGGATCAGGTTTTCGCTGCCGAATTGATTGCCTTCACCTGATGAGATGACACGGAGGGCTACAACGCTGATATCATCCACAGGACGACCTTGATCCAATTTCAAGGCGTGTTTGAGCAGGGCGTCGGCGATGAATTGAGGTGTGGGGAGTTCATTGTCTAACGTGGATTGCAGACAGGTGACGATGTCCATCGAGCTGCCATCGCGAGATCCGGCATGGATGATGCCATCGGTGAACATCACTACCGTGATGCCTGTGGTCAACTCTACTTCATTGATGACCGGGCGGGTGTTGCGATGAACGCCAATCGGAGCGCTTTCTTCGTCGAGTTGTTTGATCTCTTCGTCGCGGGCCAACAGCACTGGCGCAGGGTTATTGCGCGTCATCACCAGCGTGTTGGTGAAAAAATCCGCCGAGAGCAAGTTCAACGTGGCAGCGACCTTACCGCCCCTTTCGGTGTATAGGGCATCCGAAGCTGCCCGGGCTGCCGCGCCATCACGTACGCCGTCTGCCAATAACGAGATCACCTTGCGTACCACGAACGAAGATACCCACTTGGCGCCCCGCCCGGAGCTTTGCCCATCAGCCATCACCACCGAGACGCCGCCATTGGGACGTTCGATAACTTCTACCGTGTCGCCGCTTGTCGAGGAGGCGTATTTATTGACTTTAGAAACGGCAATTTGAACTTCCATGCGATTAATTTTACCAAAGAAGTTGAACTTCGATGTAAGTCAGGTTGCCAACCTGACCAACGCTGTTTCTCCCTGGACTTTATAGGCCAGGATGATGACCAGCGTCCAGGATTTACGGGTGACGCGCTCGACCCGAGGCTGGAGACCGGCTCTGGAGATCGGTTCGAGAAAACGGGGTTCCCAGTCCGGGGCTTGCCCGGTGATACGGAATAGCCAGGCAGCGACCTTTTCGAACGAGCGTTTCCCGGTGATCCAGGCTGTGAGCAGGATCACCATCGTACCGCCGGGCGCCAACACTCGATAAGCCTCGGAATAGGTATCCTGGGCCAGGATGAACTCGGGTGGGAATGTCGTTACGATCTGGTCGAAGCTCTCGTTCGGGAAAGGCAATGTCTGCGCATAGGCATTGACGAGGCGGACGACCTGGTTCGATTTGTGCAGGCGTCTGCGCGCCAGCTGGGCCATCTGGGGGCTGGAATCCACCCCAAAAGCGGAGACCCCGCGCGAGGTCAGCGCCGCCAGCAGATGCCCGGGGCCAAAGCCAAGCTCCAGGAGGCGCGGTCGGCCGAGGTGGGGCAGCGTCATCATCACCCAATCTTTCCATTGACCAAGAGAGACTGCGGCGGCCACGAAATCGTATGTCCAGGCGAATGGGTGGTAGAGCCAGTGGAAGAAAATCCGCAATAGCCTGGCGATGAGTTTGGGCAGCATGGCTATTTCTTGAGCCGGGAGGTGATCCACGCGCCAACGTAAACGACGGCAGCGATCACGTAAAGGCTTTTGATCCCCCACAGGATGGAGCCGTATTCGAGTACTCCCCCTGCCACAGAACCGCTGAGATTGGATGCCAGAGGCCTGGATGTTTCCCCGGCCCGGCGGAGCGATTCGCTGAAAATAAGTCCGGCGAAGAATAGCGGGAACGAGAGCAGCAGCATACTGGCTAAAGCCCGCAGAGCGGGCGCTATCCCAATGAGTAGATGGAGTGGGAAAAAGTAGGAAAGCCCCAGGCTGGCGAATAAGCAGAGATAACTCAGGTTCAGGTTCGCTTTCGACCGCCATAGAACGAATACATTGGCTGCCAACGCCATCAGGAGAACACCCGAGATCGCTAAAGCGTTGACGATCCAGGTTGTCCCAAAGAGTAAGGCCAGTTCGGTGATACCCTTGAATTCGATGAGCAGGAATGCTGCGCCTAGCAACCAGAAATGCCAGTCGGGTCGTAGGGCATCGGGGAAGGATCGAAAGATGAATATCAGGCTGAGTACGACGATGAGGAAGATCGCCTGCCAATAGGCGTCTGGGATACTCCGCACACGCATGTACAGGTAAGGCCAGTCGTCAGTGGTCAGCGGCAGGTCATCGAAGGCGAGATCGGATCGCCAAAGCGCTAATTTCGTGCCTGCGACATCGAGGGGAGATAGGCTGGCTACGAAGGTTGTGCCTATATCGCCATAGTACACATATACGTGGCCAGGGCCGAAGACCTCTGTCAATAGCCGGCCAAGCCGTTCGTCTATCCACGGTGTTCTAGCGCCAAAGGTCAGGGAAACTATTCCTTGCTCGCTCAAGCGCGCTCTGGCTTGCTCCATGCTTTCGAGGGTGTACACAAAGGAATCTAAACGGACATTCGAGAGGCCGGATAACAAGGTCTGTGAATCCAACAATCCGAAGGATATCAAATCGTATCGTTTGGCGCTCTTTTCGAAAAACGAACGGGCATCGTCAGTGATCAGAGAGACGCGCGGGTCGTCGTATGGGCGTTCGGGGTGAAGCTCTTTTCCGAAAGCCAGGATCGCCGGGTCTATTTCTACAGCGTCAACGTGTTCCGCCCCATTGCGCAGAGCCGCGGCTGCATCGTTGCCCATCCCGGCCCCGACAATCAACACCTGGTCGCCTGGGGAATGGAGGCGGTATGGCAGGTTATAGGAATAAGCCACGCTCTCCAGACCTGGATGATTTGCGCCAAACAGCGATACGAATTCGTTCGACAAATTCAACGCCGATTGGTAGAAAACCTGTTGGACATTGAGCGTGTACCAGGTTTCAGGTTGGCTATCATCCGAAACGAGATTTTCGATGATCTCCAGCCGATGATAAGGCGACCAGGTAGTCCCCTGGCTGATGTAAATCACTCCAATCAGCGAAGCGATCAGGATGATGATGTCGGTACGCGATATGATTCGCTCCATCCCCCAATGAACTCCCAGGCCGACGAGGGCGACGCCAAACCAGATCGTGGGCGGTGTTTGGAAATAGGATAACAGGGCAAATAACCAGATTCCAACCAGGCTGCCCAGCAGATTGACGATGTATGCCGGTATGGGCGGGTGTTTGTCCATCTCCCTGCCGGTGGCTTGCCCGATCGGGATGAAGAACATCATAATCAGCAAAAAGAAGATGGCCACGACGCTGAGGAACAAAAACACCGCCATCCAATACGAGAAATCGCCTGCAAACCAGAGGAATTCATCCTCTCTCGATGGGTAAGCCAGGGCGTTCGGAGATAGCACGCGTCCGATCAGAAGCGTCAAGAGGACGAAAATCCCAAACAATGGGGCGAAGGCCGCCTGGTAATTTCGGCTTTTACGAACCAGACCGAATCCAATGGCTAACCCCAAGAAGGCTGCCAGAAGCGGCAGGTTCTTGAAGTACGAAAACAGGCGCACTTCGCCAGCGATCCAGCGAATGACAGCCAATTCCAAAAACAATCCCAAACAGCTAATCAGCAGGAGGGAATCCCAACGTTTCGAGGATTTGATTGACACTTCATTTCCCCAATAATATGGGTAGTCGTCCTGGAACGACGCGATATTCCAGGTCGTTGATGGCGGAGTTGATGATTTCGCCATCGGTATGCACCGGCGTGGTCGGCTCGGTGTGGATTCGCAGCCAGGTGCAATGAACTTCGTGGATGCGAGGATCTTCGACGTAATTGCCTTCCCCGGGCTTCATCGTTTGGGGTAAAACCTTCAAGATATCCAGACGTTTGCTGATCGATCCGTAGACAAAGGATAGTTTGCCATCGTATGGGTTGGCGTGTGGCACAGTATAGAAGATGCCACCAGTGCGAGGATTGTTGCCCACAGACACTAAAGTGACAGGGCCTACATAATGACCATCATCCCAGGTAAGTTCCATGCGCCATTGGGGATTGCGCATGATGGTGATCAGCGTGGCTAATAGATAGCGGGCGATGCCTTTGACGTGCTTCATCTGCGTCTGCTGAACGCTGACCGCGGATTCCACGCCAACGGCGGAGTTGTTGACGAAATAGCGTTCGTTGACCTTACTGACATCCATCAGGCGCGTCTGCCCAGAAGCGATGATCCTGGCTGCTTCGTCGAGGTTCTTGGGGAAGCCCAGGTTGTCTGCCAGGTCGTTGGCTGTCCCCAAGGGGAGGATGCCGAAATGAGTCTCGACCGGGCTATCTCCTGCAGCCTGGATGATCCCATTGGCAACCTCGTTGAACGTGCTATCTCCCCCAGCGGCAATGACCGGGTTATATCCTTCACGGCTGGCCTGGGCAGCTAACTCTTCGTTATGGCCTGGATAATCCGAGACAACGAAGTCATAGTCAATATCGGCTTTTTGGAGAGCAGTTTCGGCCTCCGGACGACGTTTCAATGCATTCCAGCGAGCGGCATAGGGGTTGAGGATGATTTTTGCTGTCATAGTTGTCTCCATACATAATCGTGTTGATCATGCCTGCAATGTGCTTCTCGGTTTCTCTTGTGGACGTTGCACCTCGATGCCGCGACCCAACAGCCAGGATATCGCCTCTTCGATGACTTTGGATCTACCGGTCAACTGGATTTCCACCCAACCTTCCTTGGGGGTGACTTGCGCCCGCAGGATATTGACCGTCAGGTCATAGCTGCGGATCAACTGGTTGATCACCGGCACATCGAGCAGGTGGGGGGGATAAACCAAACGGATGATTTGATCGGCCATAGGCGACTCCTATCCCCAGGGGACAGCGGGTTTGGACGATATTCACATGCATTTTAGCACGAAACTGGATGTGAGGTGGGGCGCGTCAGTCAGTTGCACCCCACTTCACATCCCATTTTGTTCACTCGCCAGTTGACCGCAGCCGGCCTGGATGTCAATACCCCGGCGCAGGCGGATGGTGCAGGGAACCCCTCGTTTTTGCAGGATTTCCTGGAATCGTTCAGCGCGTTCTCGAGTGGATGCTTTCCTGGCATATCCCCGCGTTGGGTTGAGAGGGATCAGGTTGACATGAGCCAGCATCCCCCCGAGCAGATCGGCCAGTTTGGCGGCTTGTTCAGGCGTGTCATTGATCTGGTTGATCAGCGCCCACTCGAAGGTGACGCGCCGTTTCGAGGCGCGGGCGTACTCCCGAACCGCTCCCATGATCTCCGCAATGGGGTATTTGCGGTTGATGGGTATGATTTTCTCCCGCAGTTCGTCATCGGCGGCGTGTAGCGAGATCGCCAGGTTGATTTGCATATCCTCTCTGGCAAGTTGGCGGATTCTCGGCGGCAGTCCCACGGTCGAGAGGGTGAAACGGCGCGCTCCCAGATTCATGCCCTCGGGGTGGTTGAGCCGTCGGATAGCCTGCATGGCAGCGGCGTAGTTGTGAAGCGGTTCACCCATGCCCATGATGACGATATTGGTGACCCGTTCTCCCTGATCTTTCAACCGGCGCGCAAAATAGATGACCTGTTCCACGATCTCCCCGCTGCTGAGGTCCCGTCGGAAGCCCATCTGGCCCGTGGCGCAGAACAAACACCCCATGGCGCAGCCAGATTGGGTCGAGATGCACAAAGTGCGCCGCTTCTGATAGCGCATTCGCACCGTCTCGATGGGCTGCCCATCGGGCAGGTGGAAGAGGATCTTTCGGGTTTCGCCATCGCTGGATGTTCGATCAGCGACAGGTTGCAGATGGCTGAACTCGAATGCCTCGGCCAGCCGCCCGCGCAGGCCCTTCGAGAGGGTGGTGAAGGCCTCAGGGCTATCCCACAGGTTCTGGTAAAGCCCCTGCCAGATTTGAGCGGCGCGGTAGCCCGGCTCCCCCCAGGAGGTGAGTATTTCGGTGAGTTCTGGCAGATCGAGGGCGAAGAGGTAGGATTTCATGGTGGTCAGGGATCAATAAATAAGGAGGCAGTCGGCAGGAGGCAGTGAGCAGTTGACAGTGGTCAGTAAGCGGTGGTCAGTAATTTCAACAGGCTCGTCAAATCCTCAGCAATCACATCTACTTCTGGTTGCCAGGCTTGAGCTTGTTCGCGGGTGGAGATGCCGGAAAGCACCAACGCCACCGGGCAGCCGGCTTTCTGCCCGCCGGCGATATCTGTTTCCAGGCGGTCGCCGACGATCAGAGCCTCAGCGGGGCGAACCCCCAGACGTTCCAGCGCAATCTGAAAAATGGTCGGTTGGGGTTTCCCCATGATCGTTGGCGAGACATAGGAAGCCGCCTCGATGGCGGCCAGAATCGCGCCTGCGCCGGGCACAAGCCCGGCGGGGGTGGGAAAGGTGCGGTCGGGGTTCGCGCCGATGAATTTCGCCCCCGCCCGGATCAGCGCGGCGGCGCGGTTGATCTTGTCGTAAGTGATTTGGCGGTCTATGCCGGCCACAACGGCCAGAGCTTCCTGTTCGTTGATCGTAAACCCTTTGGCCTCCAGCGTCTCGACCAGTCCACGTTCGCCGACCACATACACCGGGCCGCCGCGGGGATACATCTTATGCAAGTACTGAGCTGTCGCCTCAGCGGAATTGATCACCTGCCATTCTTCGAGTTTCACCCCGAATGAGTGAAATCTTTCGGCGTCTTGACCTGGGGTGCGAGTCGAGTTGTTGGTGGCGATCATCACGCCCAGGCCCAGTCTTTCGATCTCGGCGAAAATGGGAGGTATATCAGCGATGGGGGCTTCGTCTTTCCAGAGGACGCCATCCACGTCGAGGATCAGGGCGCGGAGAGTAGAAGAGGTGTATAAGGGCATAGTAAGAAAAGGCCGGATGGCACCGACGTGCGATCCGGCCCTGGGATGCTTTATGTTCCTTGACCTTTATACGGAAGCCTTTTCGGGCACTTCCAGGACTTCGTCAACGATACCATATTTCTTGGCGGATTCGGCGTCCATCCAGAAATCGCGTTCGGTGTCCGTTTCGATCTGCTCGATGGCCTGGCCAGTGTGCTTGGCCAATATTTTATTGATTCGCTCCTTCAGCCGCAAAATCTCTTTCGCCTGGATTTCGATGTCGGTGGCCTGACCCTGCGCGCCGCCCAGGGGTTGGTGCATGTGGACGGTGGCATGCGGCAGCGCATAACGCTGGCCTGAGGTTCCAGCGGTCAGCAGGACGGTGCCGAACGAGGCTGTCACGCCCACTGCCACGGTGCTGATGGGATTGGTGATCATCTGCATAGTGTCGTAGATAGCCAGCCCGGCGTACACCTGCCCGCCCGGCGAGTTCACGTAGATCTGGATGGGGGCTTCGGCGTCTTCTTTGTTCAAGTAGAGTAATTGCGCCACGATGGTGTTGGCGACGTGATCTATGATGGGAGTGCCAACGAAGATGATTCGATTCCTCAGCAGCAGGGAGTAGATATCATAGGCGCGCTCGCCGCGGCTGCTGCTTTCGATCACCATGGGGATTAAAGAATGGGGAGTGGAGATGTTCATGCTGCCTCGCTTTCGTCTCCTTCTGATTCTGGTTCTGTCTCCTCGATGGGAGTTTCGTTTTCGACCTGTGCTTCTGCCTCGGGAAGCGGTTCTCCCTTGGCGATGGCTACGAGATATTCCACGGTCTTCCTCAAGGTTAAATCTGCAGTGATATTGGTGAGCAGGTTTGCCAGTTTGCCGCCTTTTTCCCAATCCTTGACCTGTTTGGGAGTCATGTCGGACGTGATGACCTCGATGGCTTCTTCCGTTGTCCGGCTGAGTTTCTCGGCATCGGGCACGATCTTTTCGACATCGGCTACTTTATAGAGCAACAATTTGCGCCTGACATTGTCCTCGGCGGTCTGGGCGATCTCCTCATCGAGTTCCTCTTTGCTGAGACCGCGAACCTGGAGGTAGGTATCCTGGTCCAGATTTTGTTGAGAGAGGCGGTAATCCAGATTTGCCAGGATGTCATCTTTTTCGTACTCGACGACCTCACGAGGGTAAGAGATCACGCAATCTGCGATCAATTTTTCGATGACTTCGCCCTCATACTCGTCATCGTAATCCTGGTTGGCCTGATCTTGCAAGCGAGAGCGGATATCCTGGCGAAGATCGTTAAGCGTGTCGAAATCACTGATGGTTTGGGCAAACTCATCATTCAGCTCGGGGAGCGAGTACGCCTGAACGTTGGTTACGATGACTTCGAACTCGACTTTAGTCCCTTGGAGATCCTCGTCGTCGTAATCGTCGGGGAACGTGTGGGTGAAAGTTTTTCTATCTTGGGGCGACAGACCGATCAGTTGATTGGAGAACCCCTCGAAGAATTGGCGGTCGGTGGCGCTGTTCTCCTGACCCAGGCGGGCGGATGAGAACTGCCGATCGTAAATCACAGCTTCTGTCTCATCTTCGACATCCAGGCGCTTGCCGCTCACGCGCATGTAGATGATATCGCCTGGTTCGGCAGGCCGTTGGACGGGCTCGTTGCGGGCGTTCCTCTGACGTAAATTTTCGAGGATTTCCTCGACTTCCTCGTCGCCAACTTCGGGTGGTTTGTAAGGGACTTCGAGCGCTTTATAGTCGCTTAACTGAATCTCTGGTTGCAGAGGGACGATGATCTCGAATTTGGGGGGATCGTATTCCTTCAGCTCTTCCACCTTGCCAGGTCCGTAGGGATTGATTTTAGCCTCTTCGAGGATTTTGGGATAGATGTCATCCAGGAGGATATCCAGGGCCTGTTCGATGATGGCGCCCTCCCCAACACTCCGGACGATCACGGGGTAAGAGGCCTTTCCTGGACGGAAACCAGGGATTTTAACGCGTTTCGCCAAACGACGGGCGGCCTGGTGTTTGGCGCTTTCCCAGGGCTCGCCCTCGATCTCGACGTTGAGTTTTACGCGATGATCTTCGAGAATTTCTTGTTCGATTTTCAAGGTGTCTACCTTCTTTCAACGAATGATTTTCGCAATCGAGATGGGGAAGATGGGGCTCGAACCCACACGCCTCGCGGCACGTGATCCTAAGTCACGCCTGTCTGCCAATTCCAGCACTTCCCCGGCATCGGGAATTATACGTCAGGCCAAAATCAGCGTCAATGCGCGTGCGCTGCAGACGATCATTCGGTCCTGCGGATGCTGAAGGGGGGGAGCTCCTCGGTCGCATCCAGCCATTCGTGCTCCACTTTTGTGGTGGTGTATCTTCGCGGGCCGCGGCGGAGGGCTTCCAGCAAGGTATCCAAATCCTCCCGTCTTCCCTCGGCCAGCACCTCGACGGCGCCGTCCCAACGATTGCGCACCCAGCCGGTGATTCCCAACGGCTGTGCGGTGTCCAGCACGAAGTAACGGAAACCAACTCCCTGGACGCGCCCCTCGACTCTGGCATGCAAACGAACTTGCTTGTCGGCAGTCCTACTCATGTTTTCTACGGCGCTTGACGATATCGCCTATAAATAATCCGAAGAATGGTAGCAGCAAGGCAGCGAAGATGATCATCCAGGGCAGAATACCCTCCACGGATGAGCGCAGGGGACTCTCGTTGAAATTGATCCGCCGCCAATCGCGTTCTAGTTTGCTCAGCGTGCTATCCAGGGCTACCTCTGCCCCTCGCTCACAGCCCAGGCCATCGGCGTAGGCTGAGATCAGCGCTTCCATGCCGGGGTTGCCGTATTCCGCGAGCAGATACCAGGTGAAGGAAGTCGCTTCGGCGTATGCCAGTTGGAAGTTCGCCGCCTCGAGAGGGAAGCTTTGGCAGAGGTCGGCGATGGGGATCAGCATCTCCCGCTCGTAGGATTTCTCCAGCAACAGCGGATAGTCGGGGTTGGGGAATATCTCGGCGGTCGAGGCCAGCCCCTCGTTGAGCCAGCGGGGGAGCTTGTCGTGGTCCTCGCCGAGTTTCCGATACAGAAGGATGTGTGCCAATTCGTGAGGTACCTGGCGTTTGATCTCCATGGATTGCGCCGGCCCCGGCGGGATCGAAACCAGGATATTCCCAGAGGCCAGGTCGGCGTGGCCTGCGATCCAGGCCGAATTCTGACCCGAGAGCTGCAAAGTGGACTGCATGTCCTGAGCGCTGGCGTAAACGTAGTAGGTGATCTTGCTGAGGTCCGGCGCGCTGACCTGATTCCTGATGCGTGCCAACCCCTCGTAGGCGGTATTCAGGACGGTCTGTCCGAATTCGGTGTCGCCTTCGTACCAATAGACTGCGAATTCTTCGGTCGCCAGAGATTGCCATGGGAAACGGTTGTCATCATAATCGAACTCGAATTCCTGGCTGGTGATCGTCTCGCCATTTTCCAGCACGACCTGGTATGAAAAAAGAACGTGTCGAAAAACAGGGATCGGGTTTTGCGCCAGGTCGAGAGAAAAAACCGCCCTCCCTGTGGGATCGAGTAATGCCTCCCCGACGATCTGCTGAGTTGCGCTCTCAGGCTGGAGCAGCAGGGTGATTTTCTGGATGGGAATGGTGGAGATGATTTCTGTCTCGATGGTCAGCGTGCTCCCAAAGGTGTACGTGACCCGGGGTTCGGCGACCTGAATTTCGGTCTGACCTCGGGCGTGGTTGCTGATCCCCAAACAGATTCCGATGCTTAGAAGAGCCGCGAGAAACCGGCGCATGTCAGGCTCCTAGATAGGCCAATAACGGAGTCAGGGTCAGCGGGCTGAGAATCGTGGTAAGGAAGACAACCGTGGTCACGAAAGCGGGTTTGACATCGAATTCAGTCGCTAACACAGTCGAAAGCACTGCGGTTGGCATGGATGCCTCGATGATCCCAGCTTTGTAAGCGTCCCCCTGTAAACCCATCAGACCGGCGGTGGCAACCGCCAGCAGCGGCCCCCCGAGCAGGCGCAGGGCGCTAGCAAGGCTGATCGCTCCCAGGTTCCACGCCCGCCCGTTGTGTTGAAGCTGCAAGCCCAATAGAATTAACATCCCTGGGATGGCCGCGTCGGACAATAAGGTTACCGGTCTTTCGATAAATAGGGGAAATTTCCATTGAAATACATTGAACAGCAAACCCAGGGCTGCCGCATACACAGCGGGGATTATAATCAGTTGTTTGAGGGATTGTATCAAGCTCATCGAACCCATCGAGGCGATGGCTACCCCAAGCGTATAGGTCAGGATCGCCGAAGCGACGAAGTAGAGGCTGGCGTGAGCTAACGCCGCCTCTCCGAAGGCGAATAAATTCAAAGACAAACCGTAATTCCCGGCATTCACAGTGATCGCGCAAAGAATCATCGCGACGAATTGTTTGCGCTCGAATTTCAAAATACGGCCTAGCAAGAAGGCGATCGAACCGATCAGCAGCATTTGCAGGGTGGCAAATCCCATCATGCGGAAAATATCGTTATTACTGAGCTGGCTGTTGCTCAACAGGTCGAAGACCAGGAAAGGGCTGAAGACATAGAATACCACCCTGGAAAGGGATTGTGGGTCTACCTGGAGGATCCTGCCCAGGATATATCCGATACCGGCTACCAGGAGAATGGGAAACAGGTTGTTAAGGAAGAGGGGGAATAATGTGTTCAAGTTTAGTCGAAATATTCTTCATCGTCATCTGTAAGGTCCATCAGATCGAACAGCCGCATTTCCTCATTGAAAAGCAGGTTGTCGAGTGCATCCTGGATCAGATCGGCTTCCTCATCGTTGTGCGTCGCTTCGAGGAGATTTTCCAGAGCTTCTCTAGCGTCTTCGCCGCCGATCTGCGAGAGCGACCAGGCCGCGGCGAAACGGACATCATCGTCGCTGTCTTCCAATAGCTCGATGAGCTGGGGCGCGGCGGCGCTGATTTCCAATTCTCCGGCGGCGCGCACAGCCTCGAAGCGCACCCCGGGGAGCTGGTGATCCAACATGCTGGTGACTTGAGGAATCCAGCGTTTATCGAAAGTACGCCCCATGGCAAAGAGCGCGCTGACCAGCCAATCGGTCTCATCGGTTTCGAGCGCGTCGGCAATCAGTTTGGGAACTTCTTCGCTGCTGGCGAATCCCAGAGCTTCCAAAGCTCGTCGGCGAACCTCGCGGTTGTCCTGGCTATGAGCCACACGCAATAGACGCTCGACGATTCCGTCTTTTATATGCTCAGGCAATTCCTCGATTTCTCCCAGATAGACGAATTTTCCCAATGTCGAGGCGCAAACTGCGCGCACGCTTTCATCAGGATCTGTCTCCAGCATCTGTGAGATTTGAGGGATCAAATCTTCTGGCTCATAGGTGAACATCGGACGGATGGCCAGGACGCGCACCTGAGGGTCGTCATCGTCTATGGCAAGCCGGCAAATGCTCTCGAAGGATAGCAGATAGTCATCCTCCGCCAGATCTTCCAAATTCTCGAGAAGCGCCCGCCGCTGCTCTACAGGGATACGCGGCCAGGCATCCTTCAGGCTTTGCAGGTCCTCGCCCTCCAGATCCGAGAGATGGAATAGGAACCGCGGGTTCAACGGGGTTTCTTCATCATCCAGAAGCGCATTGATGATGATCTGGAAAGGGGCTTCAGATAAGTTGTTCGAGTCGGTCGTCATGGGAATTGAATGGGGTTCGTAAAATCTAACAGGTTGATATACAGGAACAGCGCCATCAAGGCGGTGATGCTGATCATGTTGATGACATTCTGCCACGCCAGCGGGATGCGGCGGCGGATGACGATTTCAGGCAAGGTGAACAGAATCCGCCCGCCATCCAATGCCGGGATGGGTAGGAGATTGATCACACCCAGGGAGATCGTGATCGAAGCGAAGAAGCGCAGCACATTCAGGCTGATAGGAGATCCTGGCACAGGTTCTTCTTGTTGCTGGACATACTGGTAGGCGTCGTATATACCTTTATAGCCTACCGGCCGTGCGAAACCGGGATCTATGGCTCCGCGGATGACTTCGCCTGGGATGCTTAACAGAAAGATCGAATAATAGTAAGTCGCCTGGGCGCCATAGGGCAGCGCCCCGAAGAATCCGACCGCCTCAAGGGGGTAGTTCATGTAGATGCCGATGGCGCCCTCGCCTTCCGGGGGATTCTCTCTAGGAACAAGGGACACTTCGTAGATTTGCTCGCCACGCATGAAGCCAAGCTCGATCTCCTCTCCCAGGTGGGAGTAGATGGTTTGGCTCAGTTTATCTGTGCTGGTGATCTGCTCGCCCGCAGCTAAGGTGATGATATCCCCATCTTGCAGGCCGGCTTGCTCGGCTGGTGATCCAGGTGATACGCCGACGACCTGGACTCTGGTCAGGTCTGGTGCGCCTGTTTGGGTGTACATGAAAGCGAAAATCAACACGCCTACCAGCAGGTTCATCAACGGCCCAGATAGGTAGATCATCAGGCGCGCCCAGGGATTGGCTGTATGCAAACCGCCAGGCGCGTCCTGGTCCTCTGTCTCTCCTTTCAGGCGCACGAATCCGCCCAGAGGAAGCCAGTTGAGTGTGTATTTGACGCCGTTTTTCTCGAAGAGAGTCAATGCGCGCGGAGGGTAGCCGAGGCCAAATTCCTCTACCTCGACCTTGAAAAATTTGGCAGCCAGGAAGTGGCCGATCTCATGCAAGATGATCAGGGCGGACAGAGCCAGGATCAATTGAACAATCGAAGATACGACAGACATTTTTTACACCTTTCAGCTACGGAACGGCTTCACCCTTTGTTGGATGTTGTCCCGTATCACTGTGCAGTTATCATGGATTAGTAACTACTCAGCCAAACGGGGAAGTTCCCGAAAAAAGGGTGTGCGAACGCAAAGCGGCTGCGCCCCCTTCGCACACCCTTTTTTCGGGCTAATCCGTTCGATGGCTGAGCAGTTACATGGATTATATCTCCTCTTGCAGGGGGATGGTAGATGTGGAGAATGATTAGTGGTAGGCGTAAATTTGGTTTGTTGGTATAATTTTCTCCAAAATGAGTGAAATTTCCAATAGCTCATGCTCAGTTTTTCGAAAGGAGATAACGATGATTGGGCGAAAAAGTATTTTCTTTGCCGTATTGGCAGCCCTGATAGTCACTGCCGTAGCTTTCACAAGCGTGATGGCGGATGATGATACCAACACGTTTAAAGTAGTAAATCATACCCACCGCGATGTACGTGTAGAAATATATTCCGACCCGGCTCAAGTGGAATATTACGGTGACCCTTCTCACGAAGCGGATCCAAACTTTCAAACATATTTTATCGTGCCAGCCGGTGAAACGGCTGAAATTTTGCTGGATGATGATGATGTCTACTATTATGCATACTTGGCGTGTGGTGACGATATCATTGATGCCGATATAAACATGAAAGAGGACATCACATTGACCATTCAGCCATGTGATCGTCTGCCAACAACTCTGGAGGTGAGAAACCACACTGACGAAACCATCTCTTTGAGACTCATCGGTAGTGAAGAAAAATCATTTACGATCGAATCCGGTCGAGAAGTAATCAGCGTGCTCTCTGGGGAAACCATGTACGATTATGATGCATGTGATCCGGTGCGCGATTTCAGCGGTGTGATTGATATCGAGGCAAGCGGCAAAACCGATCTATTGATGCGGTCTTGCGAGTATTTCGATAGCCTGGTCTATCAATACGGAGCAGGCAACGTTGTGAACTTCCGTATCATCAACCATGCCACCTTTCCAATAATCTTGTCGCTCATCGGGCCAATGAACGATCTGATGGAAATCGAGCCGGGAGTCAACCGGGTTACATTGGTCGCTGGCGTCTATGAATACAACTACTTCATGGATTATCAGCTTGTATCGGGGGACTTCTTTGTAACTCCTAACGGGAATGGGGTTCTATTACTCGGCCCTTCCTATACGATTAATTATGGTTATCTCGAAGAAGATTTAGAGTAACTCCTATCCAGGCGCTTCGATCGGGAAAACGCTCGGCTTAGATCATCCAAAGCCGAGCGTTTTTGATGTGCAGTATGATGAAAATCACCTTTAGTTGTCTGACAATTGACTTTTGTGTGATTTTTTGTTAAACTACCGATTGTCAGACAACTGGCTATGCGGCGGTTTTTTTATCTGTGATGGAGCTATCGAGGCTTGAAAACAAGGCACTTGGATGAGGATACCCTGGGCATTGGGGCTGGTTTCGACAGAAGAGCGGCTTTATCGTTGCTCGTTGCGCTCTTTGCTTTAGTCCTTATCAAGAATGCATGGGTGGGGGATGATTCTTATATCACTGTAAGGACAATCGAAAATTTCCTCAGTGGATATGGGCTAACATTCAATATCACTGAGAGAGTTCTGACGAATACTCATCCCTTGTGGATGTTTTTACAGGCGGGGGTTTATTTCTTGCTCAATCGTGTCTTGGGAATATATTTTTGGGCAGAGTTCTATTATTTGAATGTGTTGATCTCCCTGACACTTTCGATCTTGACGATCTATTGGTTGCTATTCAGAAATGCACGTTCATTTGGATCGGCTATTTTAGGTATGGCTATCCTGGTCATGTCGAAGGCGTTCGTGGATTATTCGACATCCGGCCTGGAAAACCCGTTGACACATTTTTTTCTGATGGTATTTTTGTGGGTGTTTTTGGATGGAGAGAACAGCCATCCTCGCAGGTTGTTTTATCTTTCCCTGATCGCGGCGTTGGGTGGACTCAATCGGCTGGATACTCTGCTCCTATATCTACCGGTGATCGTCTATGAGTTCTGGCAAGATAAAAATAAGAAGAGAGCCATTTATCAGGTGCTGTCGGGGTTTTCGCCTCTCCTGCTTTGGGAGTTGTTTTCGCTTTTCTACTATGGGTTTTTGTTCCCGAATACTTATTACTCGAAATTGAATACCGGTATTCCGTTCGGGCGCCTTGCCCGGCAGGGACTCTATTACTATCTGAATTCGCTCAGCCTCGACCCGATTACCCTACTGGTCATCGTTCTCTCGAGCATGTTGACATTCGTGTCGAAGCAGCGCCGCCATCTCCCCATCGTGATCGGCGTTGCTTTGTATTTTCTGTATATTGTCAGGATCGGCGGCGATTTCATGTCCGGGCGCTTTTTCGCTGCGCCCTTACTGATCTCTGTGATCTTGTTGACGCGCACCAGGTTCGAGGACATCAAGGCTTATCTGGTGATCCTCGCGGTCGTCCTTGTTGTGGGGCTTACTTCTCCGCGGCCGCCGGTCATGGTCACCTCACACCCCATCGAGCAATTCGAAGGAAAACCCAAGATAGACGAGAAGGGCGTCTCGGACGAGCGCCTGTTCTACTTCCGAACCGCCGGCTTGCTGGTAGATAACCGCTCTCAAGTTTTTCCTGGCTCGAGATTTGCAGGCCGTCAATGGATTTCTGTCAAGGAACACCCGGAAGTGGAGATTGCCGGCGCCCTGGGTGATCATGGCTATGTCACCGGCCCGGATGTGCATGTGATTGATCTTTTTGCGTTAGCTGATCCGTTGATGGCGCGATTGCCCACCTTGGACCTCGAAGTCTGGCGGATCGGCCATTTTCGGCGCGATATCCCCGAGGGTTATCTCGAATCCCTGACCTCGGGCGAGAATCGAATAAAGGATCCCCATCTGGCTCAATATTATGATAAGCTTAGTATCGTGATACGCGGTGATCTCTTCGATTGGGACCGCCTGATCGAGATCTGGTATCTCAATACCGGGAAGTACGATTACCTGCTCGAAGCTTACATCGCCGAAAGAGGAACGGTGCAGTATTGACAATGACAGAGATGGATTACTCGGAAATCAAAAAGATCGTTGATGGTCTTGCCCCGGTGGATTGGTTGCAGATAGAATTATTGCGTAATTTGCCACTTGAACGTCGCATCATCCCTAGTTTACGCGCTCGGGAGTTTGCGATGGCTGCTTATCGTGGGACTTTGAAGGAACGATATCCGGGTTTATCACGCTCCGAACTCAATATGAAAGTTCTTGCTCATTTTACGCCCGTCAGGATGGAATTATGAACGGTATGTCGTTTTATGTGCAAGTTGTCCGCGCCTTGGATGAAATAGGTGCTCCCTACATGCTTGTAGGAGCGTTCGCCGGAACAGCATTTGGCATTACACGCGCCACCTATGATATTGATATCCTTGTAGATATGCAGGAAGAGCATTTTCAGCCTCTAGCAGATCGGTTTCCTCTGCCGCGTTATTATGCTGACCCTGTTATGATGAGGAATTCGACTCGCCTGGGAATTATGTTCAACCTGATTGACACAGAAGAAGGTGTCAAAGCAGATTTGGTACCTTTGAAGCGTGAACCAGAGTACCGACTTGCATTCGAGCGCCGTATTCGTAGGGCTTTTGTCGATCCTCAAGGAGTAAAGCTTGAAGCTTGGTGCGCTCGTCCAGAAGATATAATCGTGGGAAAACTTCAGGCTTGGGCAGAGGGCGAATCGAGTAAACACCCAGCAGATATTTCCGCCATTTTAGCTTTTTTATTGAGTGATGAAAATGAGCTCTCCTTTGATCTGGCAATTGTATCAAGGGCTATTAGGCGCATGGATAAAAAAGTATTGACTCTCTGGCAAGAACTTCTGGCTCGTGCGGAACAAGAAGTCAATCAGCATAAGGAAGGATCGAATGACTGAGCAAGCGATCACAGAACGAACCCGCCAGTTGGTAGACGTCGCCATGGGGCGCCAACCAGCCGACCTGGTCATCCGAAGGGGGCAATGGGTCAGCGTCCAGTCAGGCGAAATCATTCCAGATACGGACATTGCCATCAAAGGCGAGCGCATCGCCTATGTGGGGCCGGATGCTTCTCATGCTATGGGTGATAAAACAAAAGTTATCGAGGCCGACGGTTGTTATCTCGTTCCCGGTTTGTTAGATGCCCACATGCACGTCGAGTCCGGCATGGTCACGGTGACGGAGTTCGTGCGCGCCGTAGCCAGGCGCGGCACGACGGGGATATTCATAGACCCTCATGAAATTGCCAATGTGTTTGGGTTGAAGGGCATCCGGTTGATGGTGGACGAAGCCGCCGATCAGCCCATCCATGTATGGGTGCAGATGCCATCGTGTGTGCCTTCGTCTCCGGGGTTGGAAACGCCTGGCGCCAGCATCGGCCCGGAGGATGTGGCCGAGGCGATGAGCTGGGATGGCATCATTGGGTTGGGCGAAGTGATGAACTTCCCCGGCGTATACCTCAACGACGAAACGATACATGCTGAGATGGCCGAGACGCGCGCCTCTGGAAAAATCATCAGCGGGCATTATCCCTCTCCGGATTTGGGTTTGCCTTTCCATGGCTACGTGGTTGGCGGCGCTGAGGACGACCACGAGGGCACTCGCAAAGAAGACGCCATCGCCCGTGCGCGCCAGGGCATGAAGGTCATGATGCGCCTGGGGTCAGCCTGGCACGATGTTGCGTCGCAAGCGCGGGCGGTGATCGAAGACGGGCTTGATTCGCGACATTTCATCCTGTGTACTGACGACTCCCACTCGCAGACGCTGGTCGAGGATGGACATATGGATCGGGTGGTGCGCCACGCCATCGAGCAAGGGCTGGAGCCGATGACCGCCATCCAGATGGCTACCTTGAATGCGGCAGAACACTTCGGGCTGGGTCGCGATATTGGCATGATCGCCCCCGGGCGCTATGCTGATATTCTATTGGTCAGGAACCTCTCCGAGTTCCAGGCCGAGAAGGTCATTGCCAAAGGGCAGGTGATCGCCGAAGATGGGAAACTCCTCATCGAACTGCCTTCCTACCAATATCCAGGATGGGCGACGAATTCGGTGCATTTGAGCAAGAGGTTGACGGCGGGTGATTTTAAATTGACCGCAGATGGCGGACAGGAGACAGCGGTCGGTGGTCGGCGGTCGGCCGTCGCCAACGTCATTGGCGTGATCGAGAATCAGGTGGCTACCAGGCGGCTGCGCATGGAGGTTAGGGCCGCAGACGGAGAAGTGCCGGTTGACCTCGAGAGAGATATCGTCAAGGTCGCCCTGGTGGAACGGCACAAAGGCACGGGAGGGGTGACTGTGGGGTTGGCGCATGGTTTTGGATTTTCCGAACGCTGTGCGATCGGGACGACGGTGGCTCATGACAGCCATCACATGATCGTCGTGGGGACGAGTGAAGCTGATATGGCTCTTGCGGCCAATAAGCTGAGCGAGATCGGCGGCGGTCAAATCGTCATCAAGGAAGGCCGGGTCATTGGCCTGGTGGAATTGCCCATCGCTGGCTTGATGTCCAATGAACGTGCTGAAGTCGTTTCTGCGAAGGCCGCCTCTGTGTTAGAGGGTTTCAGGGCTTGTGGCTGCACGATCAACAACCCCAATATGCAGCTCAGTATGTTAGCCTTGGTAGTGATCCCTGAGTTGCGCATTTCCGATCTGGGTTTAGTGAATGTGACCAAGTTCGAGTTCATCCCTGTATTGGAAGGAACGTAAAACGTTATACGTAAAGAGTAAAGCGCAAATTATGTCGAAAGAGATACACCAACGCTTGAAAGAAATCATCGCTGCTACTGCGCCGGGGGAGCGTTTGTTAGCCGAACCGAAACTTGCGGAACAATTGGGAGTCTCGCGCGCCACGCTGCGCGAGGCCATGCGCATCTTCGAAACGCGGGGTTTCCTCCGCCGCCGTCAGGGCGTAGGAACTTTTGTCGTCCGGCCTACTCAAGTAATCGAAAGCGGCCTCGAAGTTCTCGAGAGCATCGAAACGCTATCTGATCGAATTGGCTTGTCGGTAGCGATGGGCGATTGCCAGTTGGTGGATTGCGTGGCCGATGAGGTTATCGCGGAGAAATTGGGCGTGGAGCAAGGCTCGAAAACCCTGCGGATCTCTCGGGTTATTTTAGCGGATGAAAGACCGGCGGCCTTTTTGGTTGATACGCTTCGTCCAGATGTGCTTGCCCCCGAGGAGGTCGGAACCAATTTTAAAGGCTCAGTTTTGGATGTTTTGCTCAAGCGCGGCGATCCCCCCCTGAAGCATTCGCGCACGGAGATCAATGCGTTCGCCGCCGACTCCGACGTAGCCCGCGCGCTGGATATCCAACGCGGGGATTCGGTTCTTCATTTCGAGTCGTTGCTTTATACTATAGAAGACGAGCCGATTGATTATTCGTTAAGTTATTTCTTGCCGGGTTATTTCAAGTTTCATGTTGTCAGGAGGGTGGGATGATGAGTTAAGAGCTAGGGGTCAGGAGTTGCCAAATATGACTCCTGCCTCCTACCACCTAACTCATAATTCCTAACTGGAGGTTTTGAAATGCGTAGTTTCTCAGGCCGTGACATTCTATCTTTGAAGGATTTCGAGCGAAATGAATTCTTCCGTGTCTTCGAGGCTGCTGAGCAATTGGAACCCATCGCTCGGAATCGCCGCAATGCAGATCTTCTGAAAGAGAAGACCCTGGTTACGGCGTTCTATCAACCCAGCACCCGCACCCGTCTGGCCCACGAGGCTGCCATGATCCGCCTGGGTGGCCAGGTGACCGGCTTTGCGGATGCAAAGATGACCCGTGCTGGCGACTTCTATCAAGAGTCCATCAAGGACACCGTCAAGATGTTGGAGTTCTACGGCGATGTGATCGTTATGCGGCACTTCCAGCAGGGCGCGCCCCACGAGGCAGCCAAATGGTCCTCTGTGCCGATCATCAATGGCGGCGATGGCTGGGGCGAGCACCCCACCCAAATCCTGACTGACTTCTACACGGTCATGCGAGAAAAAGGGCGCATGGATGGCCTGAAGTGGCTGGCAGTCGGCGATATGCGCATGCGCACCATGCACTCTCTGGCTTACGGTCTGACGCAGTTCGACTGCCCGATCACTTTCGTCTCGCCGCCCGATATGTCCTTGACCGATGAGTTCAAGGCCGATCTCGAGAATTATCGTCTGGACTTCAGGGAGGCTGAGCACGTCGAGCAGGCCATTGCCGACGCCGACGTGATCCTGGTAGAACCGGTCGTACAACCCGATTACACCAAATCCCGCGACGAGCGCGGCGCTGATGTTGGCCTGACCCCCGCGAACTATAAGATCACCCGCGACTTGCTCTACAACAAGGCCAAATCCGACGCCATCTTGCTGCACTCGCTGCCCCGCATGGATGAGATTCCCGCCGATGTAGATATCACCCGCTGGTCTCGTTACTGGCAGGAAGCCTTCTATGGCGTGGTAATGCGCATGGCGTTGTTGGCGTTGGTGCTGGGAGTGATGGAATAAATAGTTTGATAGTTGAGTAGTTGGCGACAGAAGTCAAACGTCTGATCAACGGCATGATCGGCTACCTTCGAAAAAATACTTGATGTACCACTTAACTACTGAACTACTCAACTACAAAACTATACGTAACTACTCAGCCAATCGGAGAAATTCCCGAAAAAAGGGTGTGCGCAGGGGGCGTAGCCCCCTGCGCACACCCTTTTTTCGGGTAAATCCGTTCGATGGCTGAGCAGTTACAACTATTCAACTAATAACTAGGAGACTAAAAAAATGCAAAGCGATCTTCGTAATCGTGACTTTATTGGTGATCTCGACTTCAGCAAAGAAGAGGTTGAAACCATTCTGGATGTGGCCTGGGACTTGAAGCGCAAGCGCGCTTTGGGCGAACCCCACGCTTATCTGCGAGATAAAGTGCTGGCGATGTTGTTTTTCTTCAGCAGCACGCGCACGCGCGGTTCCTTCGAGGCGGGGATGGCTCAATTGGGCGGTCATGCCGCTTTCATCGAAAGCAAGACCACCCAGATCGCCCACGGCGATACCGAGAAGGAGATGGGTGAAATCTTTGGCCGTTACTTCGACGGCATTGCCATCCGCCATGTCACCTGGGGCACAGGCAACCGTTACCTCAACCTGGTGGCCGAGGCCTCGCGCACGCCTGTGCTCAACATGCAGTGCGAAATCTACCACCCCTTCCAATGCCTGGCCGACTTGATGACCATCATGGAGAAGAAAGGCCGCGATTTGCGCGGCAAGAAAATGGTGGTTTCCTGGGCGTATGCTTCTAGCTATCTCAAACCAATTTCCGTCCCACAATCACTCGTCCTGCAAATGCCGCGCTTCGGTATGGACGTTGTCCTGGCCCACCCGCCGGAATTCAAGCTGATGCCCGAAATCATGGATCAAGCCCAGGAACAAGCCCGCAAGTACAAGACCGGCTTTGAAGTCATCAGCGACAAAGACGGCATGACCAGGGCCGTGAAGGATGCCGATGTCGTCTACGCCAAATCCTGGGGCCCGCTGCTCGTGACGGATGACCCCGTCAAAGGCAAGGAAATCCAGGATCAGTACAAGCACTGGATCACTGACAGAAAGCTGATGTCCCTCGCCAAAGACGATGCTATCTACATGCACCCGCTGCCCGCCGACCGCGACATCGAGGTCGCCAGCGAAGTGATGGATGGGCCGAACTCGGTCGTGTTCGACGAGGCCGAAAACCGCCTGCATGCTCAAAAGGCGGTGATGGCGTTGACAATGAGGTAGTTGGTAGATTGGTAGATTGGTAGATTGGTAGATTGGTAGTTGGTAGATTGGTATTGAAAAGAGGCAGACTGTGACCGAGAAAGAAATGCGCGGTTTCGAAGACTTGGAATGCTACCAGTTGGCGTTACAAGTTTTCAAGGAGGCTTATCATGTCGCCAGTCTCCTACCCGCTGAAGAGAAGTACAATCTGGCGTCACAACTGCGCCGGGCTGCTACAAGCATCTTACTCAATATCGCTGAGGGATATGGACGTTACCATTTTCTTGACAGTTTGCGTTTCTATTACAACGCGCGCGGGTCTTTGAGCGAAACACTGAGTGGATTTGTTGCTTGTGATGCTTCTCGCCTCACAGATAATGAACTACCACGCCAGCGAGAACTCTGCCATAGCGCCCTACGATCGCTGAACGGCTATATTCGCTACATACGGACTCAACAACAAGGAAAGCAGGAATATGGCGATAAAGCGATACGAGAAGAGATTGCTCTCTACCTACCCACTGATGAAATTCCCGATCCCGCGTGATTTATGGAACCAACCAGCCAACCCACCAATACCAATTTACCAATATACAAAATACCAATCCCCCACCTACAGGATTAACTTATATGACCACTACACCCCCCAAAAAACTCGCCGTCATCGCCATCGGCGGCAACTCGTTGATCAAAGATAAAAATCACCAGACTGTCGAAGACCAGTACCAGGCAGCCAGGGAGACGACTTACCACATCACCGACATGATCGAAGCTGGATGGGATGTCGCCATCGGTCATGGAAATGGCCCGCAGGTCGGTTTCATCTTGCGAAGGTCGGAGATTGCCGCGAAAGTCGAGGGCATGCACGAAGTTCCCCTGGATGTATGCGGCGCGGATAGCCAGGGCGCCATCGGTTATGCTTTGCAGCAGACCTTGCAGAATGAGCTGGCGCGGCGTGGAATCGACAAACCGGTTGCCACAGTCGTAACTCAGGTAGCTGTAGATTCGAACGATCCAGCGTTCAAGAACCCGACCAAGCCTATCGGCGGCTTCATGGACGAACGCGAAGCTAAAACCCGTGAAGCCGATCTTGGCTGGAGCGTCGTAGAAGACGCTGGTCGGGGCTGGCGCAGGGTCGTGCCGTCGCCGCTGCCGAAGGAAGTCGTCGAACTCGCAGCGGTAAAAACCCTCCTGGATGCAGGGACGGTTGTCATCACGGTAGGCGGGGGCGGCATTCCGGTGATAGATGCGGGCAATCGCCAGTTTACCGGCATTGCCGCTGTGATAGACAAGGATTTCGCCAGCAGCTTATTAGCCCAGATGATTGGCGCTGATCTGTTGTTGATTTCGACTGCTGTCGAGAAGGTAGCCCTGAATTTTGGGAAACCCGATCAAAAGTGGGTTGATAGAATGACCCTGGCTGAAGCCAAACAGTATTTAGCCGAGGGCGCGCACTTTGCAAAAGGTTCTATGGCCCCCAAAATCCAGGCCATCATCTGGTTCCTGGAAGCTGGCGGCAAGCAAGCCCTCATTACTGACCCAGAGAATATCGGACGCGCTTTGCGCGGAGAAACTGGTACCTGGATCGTTCCATAGTGTACAATATCGTAACTGCTCAGCCATCGAACGGATTAGCCCGAAAAAAGGGTGTGCGAACGCAAAGCGGCTACGCCCCCTTCGCACACCCTTTTTTCGGGAACTTCCCCGTATGGCTGAGTAGTTACACAATATCTATCTAAACTGTTTTCGGGCGCGATGACCCGGGAGAGGAGGTGCCGACTCTAGGCTGAACTATGATCATAGCACGGTAAGAATGTTGAGAAAGTCGTACATATTCTAAGAATTGACATTTCGGAGGAGTTTACTCATGAAGAATAAAGTTGTTTGGTTGTTTAGTATTTTGCTCATCGCCGCGATGCTGCTGACTGCCTGCGCTCCCAAGGAAGAGGCGCCTGTAGCAGAGGCGCCTGCGGCGGAAGAACCCGCGGCGGAAGAACCCGCGGCGGAAGAGCCGGCTGCCGAAGAACCTGCTGAAGCCGGCGAGTTGCAGATCCCCGACATCGAGGATGGTAAGTTCAATGTCGCCCTGGTGATGCTCAGCGTCCACGACGATGGCGGCTGGTCACAGGCGCAGTATGACGGCCTGCAATACCTGGAGGCCAATGTCGAAGGCGTGCATACGGCCTACATCGAATCGGTCGCAGAAGGCGCAGATTCCGAACAGGTCTTCCGCGCTCTCTCTCGCAAGGGCTTCGACCTGATCTTCGGTGGTTCCTTTGGGTATATGGACTCCATGGAAGTCGTTGCTGAAGAATTTCCTGACATCGGGTACATTCACATCAGTGGCTACAAATCCAATATGAAGAACTTCGGCAACCTGTTTGGCGCTATGGAAGATATGAAATACCTGGCCGGCATGTTGGCTGGTTCACGCGCGAAAACTGATGGCGCTACCAAAGTCGGCGGTATGGCTACCTTCCCAATCCCAGAAGAGCTGCGTCTGTTCAATGCCTATGCCCTGGGCGTTCAGAAGACCTGCCCAGAATGCACCGTGGATATTCGTTGGATCAACACCTGGCATGACCCAATCATCGAGCGCGAAGGCGCTGACTCCCTCTTCGATGCCGGCTCCCATGTGGTCATGACCGGCGCCGATACCCCTGCCTCGGCTTTGGCTGCTGCTGACCGCGAAGGTGTGTATGGCATCACCTACGACTGGTCCGGCTCCTGCACCCTGGATGTCTGCCTGACGGCTCCCTACTGGGTCTGGGGTCCGATTTTCGCCGGGATCACCGAGAAAGTGATGGCCGAAACCTACGAATTCGGCTGGCACTACTTCGAGGCTTCTGATGGTGGTGTAGGCCTTTATGGATTCATGGAAGGCGAGACCCCGCAGCCTGGAGTTGCTGATCTGCCTGCAGAGGATGTTCAGGCGGTGCGCGATCTCTTGGCGCAGATGCTGGCGGGCGAATTCACCCGTTTCGACATCTTCACTGGCCCCATCACCGACAACCAGGGCAACCTGGTGATCGAAGAGGGCAAGAGCTTCCAGTACAATGACATTGACCAATTCAAGCCGGGCGCTCCTGGCCTGGAATGTGAATATGGTATGTACTGGTGGAACGAGAACGTCACGGCTGAATTGCCTGAGCTGTAGTTTTTAGTAACCCAAGAGGTGACCAGGGAAATCTTCCCTGGTCACCTTCCTTCGCGTTTCCTACTTTGTTTACTATTTGCTCCCTCAAGGAGTTCGGGACGGGTCTGAGCCGCTATGGATCAAACAAACAAACCCAATGAAATTACGAATGTTGTGCGTATGCAGGGGATTGTCAAACGTTTCCCCGGGGTTCTGGCCAATAATCAGGTGGATTTCGAACTTCGTCGCGGGGAAGTCCACGCCCTGTTGGGAGAGAATGGTGCCGGGAAAAGCACTTTGATGAATGTCCTGGCCGGGCTGTATCGCCCCGATGGGGGAACGGTAATCGTAAACGACAAAGTGGTTAATTTTTCCTCGCCGCGCGATGCCATCAACGCCGGGATCGGCATGGTGCATCAGCATTTTATGTTGGTACCCTCCCAGAGCGTCACCGAGAATGTGCTCCTGGGATTAGATGAGCCGCGCTTTCGCATGCACTTGCCGCGATATAACCGCAAAATCGCAGAGATTGCCGGGCAGTATGGTTTGCATGTAGATCCAGCAGCCAAAATCTGGCAGTTATCCGTTGGCGAGCAACAACGCGTCGAAATCCTGAAGATGCTCTACCGCGGCGCAGATGTGCTCATCATGGATGAACCCACCGCGGTGTTAGCTCCCAGCGAAATCGAAGAATTGTTCAAAACCCTGCGTTCGATGACCGCCCAAGGGAAATCAATTGTCTTCATCAGCCATAAACTTCACGAAGTCATGGAAATCTCCGACCGCGTCACCGTGCTCCAAAAAGGGGTGGTCACTTCTGCTTGTCTTCCCATCTCCAGCGTCACCCGCGCAGACCTGGCGCGGCTGATGGTCGGACGCGAGGTCGTCTTCCGCGTCGAGAAGAAGCATGTCGAACCCGGCGAAGTGGTGCTCTCGGTGAAAGATCTGCAAGCCGATAATGATAAAGGTCTGCCTGCATTGCGGGGCGTCAGCCTGGATGTGCGAGAAGGCGAGGTCGTCGGTCTGGCTGGAGTGGCTGGCAATGGACAGAGCGAATTGGCCGAAACATTGGTCGGGCTACGTCCGGTTTTGGGCGGGAAGGTGATCGTCAACCAGAAAGATGTCACCAATAAACCTGTCAAATTCGGCATCCGCCAGGGGGTTTCCCTGATCCCAGCAGATCGCACTCAAGTTGGCACTGCGCCTAATTTGAGCGTCACAGATAATGTGATCATGAAGAAATACGATCAAGCGCCTATTGGGCAGGGTTGGATGGTCAATGCGCTCGAAGCCAACAAGTACGCCGCTGAACTGAAAGAAGCGTATGACATCATGGTGCCAACGGTGGACACTTCAGTGCGGCTGCTATCCGGCGGCAACCTGCAGAAGGTGATTCTGGCGCGTGAAATCTCGAGCGAGCCAAAGTTGATGATCGCTGTGCAGCCAACGCGTGGCCTGGATGTCGGCGCCATCGAAGGCGTACAGCGTTTGCTCCTCGCCCAACGTGCGGATGGCGCAGCCATTCTATTGATTTCCGAAGAATTGGAAGAGCTTCTGTCCCTCAGTGATCGCGTCTACGTGATCTATGAAGGAGGAATCATGGGCGAAGTTGCTGATGGCGACATCGAGAAGATCGGTCAGATGATGACAGGCACTCGCTTAGAGCAGATCGAAATGCAAGGAGAAGCTTGAGATGACGCAGGCAGATTCTACTAAACCAATTATGGGATTTAAGTTGCCCTTCAAAATGAAAGTGGAGCCTCGGGTTGTTGATCCACCGCGCTGGTATTCTCCCATGCTATCGGTAATCGCTGTGGTTGTGGCTTTAATGATTGGGGCGCTGGTGATCTGGCTGGGAGGCGGTGAACCCTGGAAAGTGTATGCTCATATTGCTCGTTCCTCATTTGGCAGCGTTGGTGTGCTTTCTGATACCATGGTCAAGGCGATCCCTCTGATGCTGGTCGGCCTGGCCTGTTCCTTTGCCTTTCGCATGAGATTGTGGAATATCGGGGCCGAAGGTCAGTTCTTTCTTGGAGCCTTTGGCGCCAGTATGATCGTGCTGCTGCCGGTGCTGCCAGAAGAAGCCCCCAAGTGGCAGTTTATCATCGTGATGGCATTGTCTGGTATGCTCTTCGGCGCCCTATGGGGGTTCGTGCCAGGTTTCCTCAAAGCCAAATTCAACGTCAACGAAATCATCTCCACGCTGATGATGAACTACATTGCCGTCGAATGGAATAATTTCTTCATCTATGCGGTTTGGACGGAGGGCGGTTTCCAGATGTCACGCATGTTCCAGCGCAACGCCTGGTTGCCGCGCCTCTCGGATTTCGCCGAGGCCATTCCCGTATTCCGGGGGCTGACTACTCACATGGGTTTGCTCTTCGCGATTGTGGCGGCGATCATCCTTTGGCTGGTCTTGTCGAAGAGTCAGTGGGGTTACGAGATTCGCTTGATCGGCGATAACCCACGCGCCGCGGAATATGCTGGCATTTCCATCAGCAAGAACGTGATTTTGGTGATGCTGGTGTCGGGGGCGCTGGCCGGATTGGCGGGCATGTCAGAAATTGCCGGGGTGGTGCATCGCTTACAAGGTGCAATTTCCCCCGGTTATGGCTACACCGGCATTATCATCGCCTGGTTAGCCAAGCTGAATCCGCTGGCGGTTATCCTGGTATCTATCCTGTTCGGCGCGTTGATCCTGGCTGGAAGGGAAGTCCAACCAAGCGGTGTTCCCACCTTGATCCAGGGCGTCATCATGGTCAGTCTGATTGCTATAGACTTCTTTCTCCGCAATCGGATCAGAATCACACGGCGCGTGGAGGAATAAACATGGATTTCGTTCTCGTCATCTTGGCTTCCGGCGTTGCTACAGGAACGGTTCTGTTGTATGCAACGGTTGGGGAAATCTTTTCTGAACGTTCTGGCGTCCTAAACCTGGGCGTCGAGGGGATGATGTTGGTTGGCGCGATGACTGCTTATAAAGTAACGGCTGCCACATCAGATCCCTGGTTGGGGTTGTTAGCTGCCATGTTAGCAGCAGGCGCCGTCAGCCAGGTGCATGCTTTCATCGCCATCACCCTTCAAGCCGATCAGGTCGTCAGCGGCCTGGCTTTGAACTTCCTTGCCACTGGTCTCAGCCTGGTGCTGGGGGAAGGCCTGACCAGCCTGCGCGATGTTGTGCCGACTCTGCCTTCGTTCACTATTTCCCTCCTCTCCCAGATTCCCTGGTTGGGGAGGATCTTATTCACGAAGCAAAGCGTCATGGTCTATGTCGGCTATATTTTCATCCCTCTGGCCTGGTATTACATCAACCGCACACGACCGGGGATGCACTTGCGTTCTGTGGGAGAATATCCAGCGGCTGCCGATTCGTTGGGCATCAGTGTGTTTTCATTGCGCTATTTCTATGTCTTTGTCGGCGGTATGATGGCCGGGCTGGCGGGGGCCACGATCAGCCTATCCATCTCCCCGGGCTGGTTTGCGGCATTGACGACTGCCGGGCAGGGTTGGATCGCGGTTGGTTTGGTGATCTTTGCCCAGTGGAATCCCGCAAGGGCAGCTGTGGGCGCCTATACGTTTGGCGCGCTGCGGCGTCTTGTTCTCGACATTCAAGGCCCCACCACCCTTTTGGGCTTTGCGAATCCATTCTTCTACAACCCATATTACGGCTTCTTCTTGAAGATGCTGCCGTATGCCTTTACCGTGGTTGTCCTGGTCATCGGTTCACGTGAAGCCAATCGTAAGCGCATCGGCACCCCGGCGGCGCTGGGTTTGCCGTATATCCGCGGCCAGCGCGGTCTATGAGATGATCCTGACTTTAGAAGAAAGAAAAAAACTGATCAGAGCGGGGCTAGGGGAAATCCCCCTCGATTTGTTGATCGAAAACACCCAGGTAGTCAATGTGTATACCGGACGTATCGAGCCGGGCGCCATTGGTATCATAGATGGCCGGATTGTTACCTGCTATGCCCAAAGTTATCGCGCCGAGAAAGTGGTGGATGGCGGCGGACGTTTTGCACTGCCGGGTTTCATAGACGCCCACGTCCACATCGACTCCACCCTGGTCATCCCCGAAAATCTATCTCATTTGATCGTCCCCCACGGCACGACGGCCATGCTGGCTGACCCGATGGAGATTGCCAACGTCGCGGGAATGCAGGGCGTCAAGGCGCTGTTGAGCGCAAGCGGTCAATTGCCCTATCATCTCTATTTGGAAGTTTCCTCGCGCGTCCCCACCGCCCCGGGGCTGGAAACCACCGGCGGCGAGCTGGATTTACTGGATGTGCGCGAAATCTTGTGTTGGCCCGAAGCGGTCAGCCTGGGGGAATTGGACCCCTCGAAAGTCCTGGAATTGCGTGAGGAATATCTTCTGAAAGTCGAAGCTGCTCAGACCATCGGCAAGATTTGCAATGGACACGCCTCTGGCCGCGTCGGAATGGAACTCGTGGCTTACGCGTGCGGCGGCCTGTCCGACGACCACGAGTGTGTAGATTTCCCCGAAGCCCTGACGCGCCTGCAATTGGGCATGGCTGTCATGATCCGGGAGGGCAGCGCCGAACGGAATTTAGCGCGTATCCTCGAAGGCATGATTGCAGATGGTTTCGTCCATACGCCCCATCTGATGTTTTGCACCGATGATAAGCACCCCGATGATATCCTCGCGGAGGGCCATATCAACTACATGGTCAACCGCGCCATCGCGCTGGGCATGCCGCCAGTGACGGCAATTCAGATGGCTACCATCAATGCCGCCAAACATTTCCGCATTGAACACCTGGTGGGCAGCCTGGCTCCATCGCGCTGGGCCGACATCATCCTGGCTGAGGATTTGGAGCATATCGTCCCCAGCGATGTCTATTTCAAGGGTCAGCATGTCGCCAGTGATGGTAAGCTGATTGTGACTCCACCCGAGGCCGATTATCCGGAGTGGATCTATCAAACCGTGAAAGTCACCCGCGGCAGGCAGGCAGACGATTTCGCGATCGCCGCCGAGGGTGATAAGGTGAAAGCTTGGGTGATTGATCTCTACCCCGACCAGATCATCAACGAACAGAGTCGGGCCGAACTACCAGTGGTCAACGGAGCGGTGATGCCCGACCCCGCGCGAGATATCCTCAAGCTGGCGGTGGTCGAGAGGTACGGGAAAAATGGCAATATTGGCGTCTCTTTCGTGCGCGGCTTCGGCCTGCGGAACGGGGCGCTGGCCTCCTCGGTGGCCCACGATCATCACAATATCATCGTTGCCGGTGCAAACGACGCTGATATGGCCGCCTGTGTGCGCGCCATCGAAGAGATGCAGGGCGGCCTGGCGATTGCTTCGGGCGGAGTAGTGTTGGGAAAACTCCCGCTGCCCATCGGCGGGTTGATGAGCGCAGAACCGGTTGACGAAATCATCGCCGATCTGGCAGAGATCAACAACATTTACAAGGCCTTGGGCGGCGCGCTCCCGGCTCCCTTCATGACGATCTCGTTCATCGGGTTGCCCACTGTCCCCAGGCTGGGTTTGACCGATCTGGGGCTGGTGGACGTACTCAGGCACGAGTTGATCAGTCCTTTCGATTGAATTCCTTGACGAACTTATCGAGATCGTCCGATTGACGAAAGCTGGCTGTTGACTAATCTAAGTGAAGGCATTTTCATGGCTGACGAGATGATCACATTGGGAACTAACGCACTCCGCAAAGACGCCTGGGCCAAAGTCACCGGCGCGGCGCATTATGTGGCGGATATCCCGCTCGAGAATGTGCTGCATGGCGTGGTCGTTCGCTCGACGATCCATCACGGGAGGCTGCTGTCTGTTGATGTCGAGGCAGCTCAAGCTATCCCAGGGGTGCGGAAAATCGTCACCGCGGACGATATCCCTGGCGCGAAGGCATTCGGCGCGCTTGTACCCGATCAGCCCCCCCTGGTGGACGACTTGGTGCGGCACCTGGGTGAACCCATCGCAGTGGTCGTCGCCGAGACAAAATCTGCCGCCCGGCAGGCGGCTAGACTGGTCGAGACCGCCTACCAGCTGATCCCCCCGCTCCACGATCCGGTCGAGGCGGTGCTGCCGGAAGCCCCCCAATTGTACGAGAGCGGCAATCTGCTCTCGCGTTACGAAATAAAAGTGGGCGATGTCGAGCGCGGCTTCGCCGAATCCGATCTGATCCTGGCAGATGTTTTTTCTATGCCGCTGGTTTCCCCGGCTTACCTGGAGACCGAGAACGCCGCAGCGCGCTGGAATGATGACGATACCCTGACTGTGTGGGTCAGCTCGCAGCATCCCTTCCTCGACCAGCTCGAAATCGCGGCCACGTTGGGAATCCCTTCTGAAAATGTACAGGTCAAGAGCGCTTTCATTGGCGGCGCGTTTGGCGGCAAAGAAGATTCGAGCATCGCCATCTTAGCGGCTCTGTGCGCCTGGGCTGTCCGAGGTACGGTAAGGCTGGTCAATAACCGCCAGGACTCCTTCTTGGCGCACCCCAAGCGCCACCCGGCGCAAATAAGGCTCAAACTGGGGGCGAAGAAAGATGGCTCATTCGTGGCTTTACAAGCCAAAGCTCACATGGATACGGGAGCTTTCGCCTCCTACGGCCCGGCGGTGGGCGTCATCCTCACCGAAACCCTGGCTGGTTCATACCGTGTACCCAATGTTGATTTAGAAACCATCGTTGCCTATACCAATAGGCCGCCGGCCGGGGCGATGCGCGGCTTCGGCAGCCCACAGTCGCATTTTGCCATCGAGAGCATGGTGGATATGCTGGCTGTCGAATTGAACCTGGATCCCATCGAGGTGCGCAGGAAGAATATCCTGCGAGTCGGCGACAAGATGTTCACAGGCGTGATCGTCAACGAGACCGCAAATAGCCTGCCCGAATGTCTGAGGCGCGCTGAAGAGGTGATCGAGAAATATGACGCCATCGAGCCGACCCCCGGCAAGGCGGCTGGCAGCGGGATGGCATTGGTGATGCAATCCATGGGACTGGGCGCAAAAGTCCCCGACGACTCGACCCATGGCCTGGAGTGGCTGCCCGATGGCAGTGTGCTTATCCGCCTGGGTTCGCCTGATCTGGGGCAGGGCCTGGCGACAGTCGCCGAGCAAATCACTGCCGAAGCCCTGGAATTGCCTTACGAGCGCGTCAAAGCGCTTGATCTGGATACCTGGGAATCTCCCAATGGCAACGTCACCTGCGCCTCGCGCATGACTTATCTGGTCGGCAACGCCCTGAAAGACGCCGCCGCGCAGATCAAAGCGCAGATGCTGGCTCAAGCCGCCCGCCTGTTGAAGCAGCCGCAGCAGAGCCTTTCGTATCGAGGCGGCGAAGTGATTACGGCTGCCGGAGAGAAAATCGCCGTCGAGGAGATCATCAGCCGCGCCGCGGACGATGGGATCGAATTCAAGAGTGAAGCTACTTTCAGCTTCCCATACCCCGAGGCGACCACACCCCAACACCTGCCCATCGGTATGCCTCACGTGCTATTCTGTTTTGGCGCTCAGGTCGCCCGCGTTGAAGTAGATCCCGAACTGGGCGTCGTAGATGTCACCCATCTCACCGCCATCCACGATGTCGGCCGCGTGATCAGCAAACCCGGCGTCGAAGGGCAGATCGAGGGCGGCGCATCTATGGGGCTGGGCTACGCGCTGTTCGAGAAGATGGATTTGAAAGCCGATGGCAAGTGGGTGGACAGCTTCAGCGAATACCTCCTCCCGACCTCCCTGGATATGCCGCCGAATTTCGAACCTGTCATCCTCGAAATCCCCGAGGAGAGCGGCCCGTTTGGCGCCAAAGGCATCGGCGAAGTGACCGTGCCCCCCACAGCGCCAGCGATTGCCAATGCGATTTATGACGCCATCGGCGTTCGCGTGAAGTCCTTGCCCATTACCCCGGAGAAACTCATCATAAGGTAGTATTACACCGCAAAGTCAGAGAATGTTGATATGAGCAAATTTATCGGTTATCGCTGTTCCGTGTGTGACGCCGCCTACGACCCCGACGAAGTCACTTACACCTGCCCGCGGGATGGCGGCAATCTGGATGTGATCCTGGATTATGCCGCCATCATGAACTACTCTGTGGATGAACTGGTCCTCGGGGATGAGCCGTCCCTGTGGCGGTATTTGCCCCTCTTGCCTGTCCCTGACCCCGGTGGACATTCGACCCCCCTCCGGGCTGCTGGCTGGACCCCGGTGTTTTCTCCTGTCCCCCTGGCAAAAAAGCTCGGCCTGAGACACCTGTGGATCAAAGACGAGAGCAGTAACCCTACAGCCTCCTTCAAAGACCGCGCCAGCGCTGTCCTGATCGCCCGCGCCCGTCAGATTGGCGCAGAGATCATCGTCACCGCCTCGACTGGGAACGCTGGCGCCGCCCTGGCTGGGATGGCCGCCGCGGCCGGCCACAAAGCTGTCATCTTTGCCCCCAAGACCGCGCCCCCCGCCAAGATCGCTCAACTGCAAATCTTCGGCGCAAAGGTGCTCCTGGTAGATGGAAACTACGACGCTGCCTTCGACCTCTCTGTGCAGGCCGCCCAAGAATTCGGCTGGTATTGCCGCAATACCGGCTACAATCCCTTCACCGCCGAGGGAAAGAAGACGGCGGCGTTCGAGATATGGGAACAAATGATTAGAGATTGGAGATTGGATGTTGGATGTTCGTCCTCCAATATCCAATGTCCAATCTCTATCTTCGTATCCGTAGGCGACGGCAACATCATCTCCGGCCTCCACAAAGGCTTCAGAGACCTGCTCGAGCTTGGCCTGATCGAAAATATGCCGCGTCTCTTCGGGGTGCAGTCGGACGAGTCGGCGGCGATTGCCAATGCTTTCGACGCTTGTACCGAAGAGATCAAACCCGTCAGCGCCACCACCCGCGCCGACAGCATCTCGGTGGATCTGCCCAGGGATGGTCTGCGCGCCTTGCGGGCAGCCACCCAAACCGGCGGGGCGTATATCACGGTACCCGATAGCGAGATCATCGCCGCGATCGGTGAACTTGGTAAAGTTGGCGTCTTCGCTGAACCTGCCGGAGCGGCCTCCTACGCCGGGCTGGTCAAAGCGGTAGACGATGGCCTGATCGGCCCCGAGGATCCTGTGGTGGTGATCAACACCGGCAGCGGCCTGAAAGATGTCAGTGCTGCCATGTTGGCCGCGGGAGAAGCCCCGGTCATCGAGCCGAGTCTGGATGCGCTCAGAAAGTTGTTGTGGGGAAGTTCCCGAAAAAAGGGTGTGCGAAGGGGGCGTAGCCCCCTTCGCACACCCTTTTTTCGGGCTAATCCGTTCGATGGCTGAGCAGTTTTGTTGGAGATGTCGGGTTTATTGGACGAAAGCGGTGAACAGGGAATTCAGCAAGATGAATCCTCAGGGAATATGGCATAAAGAGGCGCGTTATAGCGCCTTTATTCTCCTCGTACTTTTGCTTATTGGAATTGTGTGGTATTTCAGAGCTGTGCTCGACCCGGTGGCGATAGCGGCTGTCCTGGCTTATGTGCTCTATCCGGCGGTGAAGTTCCTGTCCACGCGCACGAGGCTCTCTCATCGCGGCGCGGTGGTGATCGTGTATGTGGCGACGTTGATTCTGCTGGCTTCCTCGCCAGCAATCATCGTGCCTACCGCCGTAAACCAAATCCGCATCCTATCTCAAAATCTAGAATCCTTTATCGTTCATTATGGGGAGTTGCTCGATACAACTGTCCACTTTATGAATTGGACCTTCGAGTGGGGAGATTTTCTGCCGATAATTCCGGTGATTTCGACCGATATGTTCTCTCCCCTGGCTGAGAGCGCCTTCGCCATCGTGGGGTTCGTGACCAAGAATTTCATGTGGGTTCTGGTCATCCTGGTGAGCTTCTATTATTTCTTGCAGGATGGTCATCGTTTGGGCGAGATTATTGTCCGGCTGGCGCCTGAGTCGCATGAACAGGATATGCGCCAGATCCTCGAACGACTGCGATATATTTGGGCTGATTATATGCGCAGTCAACTGGCATTTATGCTGGCCGTCGGCCTGATGGATTCTGCAGCCTGGTTTGCGATCGGGCTGCCCGGCGCAATCTTCCTGGGCTTGTTCACCGGACTGACCAGTTTCGTCCACGAAATTGGGGCTGTGGTATCTGGCGTGCTGTCGGTGTTGGTCGCGCTGTTGGAAGGCTCCAAATACCTGGCGATATCGAATTTCTGGTTTGCGGTATTGGTCTTTCTTCTCTACATGATCCTGACCGGAATCAAGAATATCTGGCTGCGCCCTATTATCGTCGGGCGGACTGTGCACGTTCATCCTGGCATTGTATTCGTGGTCGTCATCGGGGCCTTGGTGATCTATGGCGCGCTGGCTGCCTTTTTGGCGGTGCCTGTGTTATTATCGTGCTGGGAGATCGGCAACTATCTGCGCTGCCGGGCGCTTGGCTTGCCCCCCTTCCCCGATGAAGTTGTCTGACGATGATTACACCCACGTATACCATTATCGCCCCCATATTCAACGAAGTCGAGAACATCCCCGAATTGTACCGGCGGATCTGTGAAGTGATGGATTCCACAGCCGAGCCGTGGGAACTGGTCATGGTTGACGACGGCTCCACCGATGGGTCTACTGGTTTGATCCGTAAGTTGGCTGGCGAGGATGGGCGCGTTCGACCTGTGATCTTCGCCCGAAATTTCGGGCATCAAATCGCTGTTACCGCGGGTTTGGACTACAGCCGCGGCGAAGCGGTGGTGGTCATCGATTCCGATTTACAGGACCCTCCCGAGGTCATCCTGGAGATGATCGCAAGATGGCGCGAGGGCTACGAGGTCGTTTACGCGGTTCGTGCGGAGCGGGAGGGGGAGACCTGGTTCAAGAAGTTCACCGCGTCGTTGTTCTACCGCCTGATCTACCGCATCACTGATGTGGATATCCCCCTCGATACGGGCGACTTCCGCCTGCTGGATCGCAAAGTGGTTGATGTGATGGGTCAGATGCGCGAGCGGCATCGTTTCCTGCGCGGCATGTCTGTTTGGGTGGGCTTCGAACAGACTGGCGTGGAATACAAGCGCGCCGCCCGTTTCGCCGGCGAGACCAAATATCCCTTCAAGAAGATGCTCAAGTTCGCCACCGATGCGATCACCAGTTTTTCGTACTTCCCCCTGCAAGTGGCGATGTATGTTGGATTCGTCTCAGCCGGATTCAGCATCCTGGCGATCCCCGTGGTGGTCATTTTGCGCCTGGCTGGTTCGCAGGCTTTCTTCGGACAGGCTTCCGCCTTGATCGCCGTGCTCTTTTTGGGAGGCGTGCAATTGATCTCCCTGGGCATCCTGGGGGAGTATGTAGGGCGTTTATATGACGAGGCAAAGGGGAGGCCGCTGTATATTGTTAGCGAGGGACCGAAGGGGTGAATTGAACTGCTTGTTCAGCTACAGCCAAGGTGAGTGGGAAAATTTCGAACGATTCGAGAACCGCTGCCAGCGCATCGCTGACGTTCTCCAGTGCTTCTTGGTCACGCTACGCTGTTGCCGTACCTGCAACACGCCTTCTGTATAGTAGAGACAAATCAACTCTACGGAAGGCGTCTATGGCTCGTCATACAAATCCTGCCCGCCTGGAAGGAATCTATCGTACAATAGGGGAGAATCCGGGGAAACGCCCCGGCGCAATCGCCCGAATATTGCAGAATACTGCCGTTTTTGTGATATGCTGTTGTAAAAGATTGGTATTCCGAGCGACAGCAAGTCGAAGGGAGCAGATATGAGCGGCATGACCAAAGCGGAACGACTTTCTGAAATGAAGCGCCTGTACATCCAGCGCGCCTGGTCGGATATCGAAATGGGCGAGCGGCTCGGCGTGGAGCGCACCACGATCTACCGCGACCGCATCGAGCTGACCGCCGAGTATCCCATCGAGCAGGACGAGGCCGGGCGTTACCATATCCCACGTTCCAAACTCATCTCCGAGATCAAGGTCAACCTGCACGAGGCGCTCATCCTTTACCTTGCGGCGCGCAAGGCTTCGCGGCAGACGCGATATCACCATCCGCACGCGGCCAGCGCCCTGGAAAAACTGGCCGCCACGCTGCGCCAGCCGATGACCGATCGCCTCTTGAAAAGCGCGGATCGTCTTCTGGCTCAGGAAAAGAACCCCGAGAAAATCAAGATCCTCGAAACCATCGCCCAGGCCTGGGTGGAGCAGCGCAAGGTCCGCATCCGGTATCAACGGCTGGGGAGCGAGGGCTTCGTCGTCCACACCATCAGCCCCTATTTGATCGAGCCTTCGATCTGGAGCGACAGCATCTATGTGGTGGCGTTGAGCGATGTGACCGGGAAACTGATCGCCTTCCGCGCCGACCGCATCCAGAGCGCCTTCCTTTCGGGGGAGACCTTCGAGATCCCGGCTGAATTCGACGACCAGGAATTGCTCAAGCACGCCTGGGGAATCTGGTATGGGGAGAAAGAACCGGTCACAGTGAAACTGCGCTTCTCTCCCGGCGTGACGCGCCGCGTCAAGGAAAGCATCTGGCATCCGCTGGAGGAAGTGGCGGATGCCGAAGACGGCGGCTGCCTGTGGAGCGCGGAGGTGGCCGAGCCGCGCGAGATGCTGCCCTGGGTGCGCGGCTGGGGGGCGGATGTGGAAGTGCTGGAGCCAAAGGGGCTGCGGAAGGAGTTGGAGAAGGAGGCCAGGAGGCTGGCGAGGGTGTATGGAATCGAGAAGCAGAAAGACGCTCCGGTGTATTTCCATTTATGGGCGAAGGCCGAGAAAAACCAAACCCCTGACATTCACCCGTTGATTTATCACCTGCTCGATGTAGGCGCGTGCGCTCTGGCATTGTGGAATGGCGCTCTGAGCTCGCATACACGCCGCACGCTGGCCGGTTGGCTCGGATTGGACGAAGAGGCCGCTGGGTGGCAAATCGCCTTTTGGGCCGCCCTGCACGACCTGGGCAAGGCTGCCCCCGGTTTTCAACGCAAGTACGAGGCGCGCATCTCCGCTCTTCAAAAGGCAGGCTTTACCTTCTCCTCTGCAAGGGACATGAATCCCAACCCGCCTCCGCACGGCATTCTTTCTGCTTGGGCATTGGGCAATTTGATGGCAAGCGAAACCGGCCTGAATCCGCACATGGCGGCTAGAGTCGCCGCAGCCCTGGGAGGGCATCACGGCGTCTGGCCGCTTTCGAATTGGCTGCAAGCCCCGGCTCTTCAGCCGTCGGACAAAGGAGATGGGACATGGGACAGCGCCCGCAGACAAATTTTCCTGACGCTAAAAGAGATTTACCTGCCCTCCGACGCGGTGAACCTGCCCAAGGAGTTCGAGCCGAGGCACGCCCTCCTGACCCTGCTCTCCGGCCTGGTCAGCGTGGCCGATTGGATTGGCTCCATGGAGGAGTATTTCCCCTTCACGGACGAATATATGCCGTCGGCGGAATACGCCCACAAGCACGCCGCGCCGCAGGCTGAGAAGGCGCTCAAGGAATTGGGCTGGGTGGGATGGCAGGCGGAAGGCGATCTCAAATCGTTCGATGCCCTGTTCCCAAAAACGCCTGCTCCCAACGAAATTCAGCACACCACGCTGGAACTTGCCTCCCAAACCGCGCTCCCGGCCCTGCTGATCCTGGAAGCGCCCACCGGAATCGGCAAGACCGAAGCCGCTCTCGCCCTGGCCGACGCCTGGCTGCAACGGGAGCAGGGCAGCGGATTGTATATCGCCATGCCCACGCAAGCCACCAGCAGCCAGATGTATGGACGCGTCATCGAATTCCTGCGCAGCCGCTACCCAGAACAAGCCATCAACGCCCATCTGATTCACGGCGGGGCGCTGTTGGCCGAAGAGACTACGCCGCAGCCGGCAGGAATTGCTCAAGATACCCCTGCCGCTGAAGCCACAGTGCGCGCCGAGAGTTGGTTCCTGCCGCGCAAGCGCACTCTGTTGGCGCCCTTTGGCGTCGGCACGGTGGATCAGGCGCTGATGAGCGTGCTGCAAACGCGGCATTTCTTCGTGCGCCTGTTCGGCCTGGGACAGAAAGTGGTCGTTTTTGATGAAATTCACGCTTACGATACCTACATGTCCGAGTTGTTCCAGCGCCTGCTGCACTGGCTGCGGACGATGGGAACTTCGGCCATTCTGCTCTCGGCCACCCTGCCGGAGAAGACGCGCCGGGCGCTAGCCGCTGCTTGGCTCGGCAGAGAGGATGACGAGGAGGATGTTCCGCCCCCGGCGGAATATCCGCGCCTGACATTAGTCAGCGGCGAGCAGGCCGCCAGTGTGCCGCTGCCTGCCCCGACCTCGGAGCCGCTGCGCCTCGATTGGGCTGAGCCTGGCCCGGAGCATATCGCCGCTCACCTGGCCGAAAAATTGCGCGAGGGCGGCTGCGCGGCAGTGATCTGCAATCGCGTCCAGCGGGCGCAGGACATCTACCAGGTCCTGCAAGAGGCTCATCTGGTCGAAGCGGAAGACCTGATCCTGTTTCACGCCCGTTTCCCCTTCCATTGGCGGGAGGCAATCGAAGATAAAGTGCTCAAAAAATTCGGCAAGGACAAAGAACATCCCAATCAACCCAATCCCAACCGTCCGCACCGCGCTATAGTCGTGGCGACCCAGGTCATTGAGCAAAGCCTGGACCTGGACTTCGATACCATGATTTCCGACCTTGCGCCGGTGGATTTGCTCTTACAGCGCTCCGGGCGATTGCAGCGCCACTCCCAAAACGACGCCGGGCGTCCCGCCGGACTTTCCCAACCGGTCATGGCCATTTCCCTGCCCGCCGAGAAAGACGGTCTGCCCGATTTTGGCCGCGACGTTTGGGTTTACGATGAGGTAACGCTTCTGCGCACCTGGCTCGCGCTGCGAGGCCGCCAGCAAATCAGTCTGCCACAGGAAACCGCCGCGCTCATCGAGCAGGTGTACCCGCTGAAGCCCGATGATGAGCCATTCGAGCCTGTCTACCAGGCTGCCCTGCGCGCCGCCGCCGAGAAGGCCCGGCTGGATGAGGACAGGGATGTTCACAACGCCGCCCAGCGATTGATCAACAAACCCACTTACGAAGGTCTGCTGACCGAGCGGAATGAAGAACTGGAAGAGGACGATCCCAAAGCTGGGCAGGCTTTCCGCGCCCTCACCCGCCAGGGCGATCCGAGCGTCTCTCTGATTTGCCTGTACGACACGCCGCAGGGAATCGCCCTTGAGCCGGGTGGAGGCGGCGCGCCGCTGGACATCAGCAAGCGCCCCGACGTGACCCTGGCGCGAGAGTTGCTGCGCCGCGCGGTGAGCGTCCAGCGCAGAGATGTTGTAAACTATATCGTGAGTCACGACAGCCGCGCTTCCGAGTGGAAGAAGTCGGCGGCGGTGCGCGACCACTTCCCAATCCTGTTCGATGCCAATGGGGAATATCATCCCGAAGGCGCAGACTTTACCCTGAAACTCAGCCGTGAACTCGGTTTGCAAGTGATCAAGAACTCGAAGGAGGCACAATGACCTATTCATTCAATCTCATCGACGAACCCTGGATTCCCTGCGTTCACCCGGACGGACGCGTGGAGGAACTCGGCCTGCGGCAGACACTCTTGCGCGCCCATGAACTGCGCGGCGTGCAGGGAGATTCGCCGCTGGAGACCGCCGCGCTCTACCGCCTGCTGCTGGCCGTGCTGCACAGCGCCCTGCGCGGACCACGCACCTGGGAGGCGTGGGGGGAACTGTGGGAAGCAGGCCGCTGGCCGCCGGAGGTGGTGAACGGCTACCTCGACCAGTGGCGCGAACGCTTCGATTTGTTCCATCCGCAGCGGCCGTTCTATCAGGCGGGCGACGACCGCGTGAAGCCAAAATCCATCGCCTCGCTGGTGCTGGACATGGTTTCAGGGAACAATGCCGTCTTGTTCGACCACCATACTGAAGAGACTGGTGTAACCCTCACGCCTGCCAAAGCCGCGCGGACGGTCGTGGTCGCCCAAACGTTTGGGCTGGCAGGCTTGTCTGGCATCCCTGGCCAGGCTTTCACGGACGCGCCCTGGGCGCGCGGCATTGTCTTCCTGGTAGAAAGCGATGACCTGTTTCGGGTGTTGATGCTCAACCTGATGAAATACCCGGACGAGAAACTCAACAACATGAGATCGTCGAAAGATGACCGGCCTGCCTGGGAGCAGGATGACCCCTATCAGCCGAATCGCCAAGTTCCCCAAGGCTATCTGGACTACCTGACCTGGCAAAACCGCCGCGTGCTGCTCGTCCCCGAAGGTGACGAGAAATCTCCCACGGTCAGCGCCATGTCCGTAGCCCCCGCCCTGCGGTTGGACGCGTCCGTCTTCGATCCGTTCAAACTCTACCGCAAGGGACAGGGAAAAGATAACAAGGAAATCTGGCTGATTACCCGTTTTTCAGAAGACCGCGCTCTCTGGAGGGATAGTGATTCCTTCTTTGGTTTGAAGGGCGAGCGCGGCAAGCCGCCGCAAACCTTCTATGCGCTCGCCAGTCTCGTTGGCGAGAGATTGATTCCCCACCAGCAAAAGTTTCGTTTCATGGCGCTGGGTATGGCAAACGACCAAGCCAAAGTCGAGTTCTTTCAGGAAAATCATCTGCCCTTACCGCTGGAATACCTGGAGGACGAAAACCTGGTGGTGAAGTTGAACAACGTCATCCAGAAAGCCGAGCAAACATACTTTGCCCTGAAAGTTGCCGCTCAATGGCTGGCGGCGCTCGTTCTCTCGCCCAACTCGGACGGCAAGAAATGGCAGGAGATAGACCGCATCACCCGTGAGCAGGCAGGCAGTTTGATGCTGCACTGGAACGTGGACCGCATCTACTGGCAGCGCCTGGAACTTCCCTTCCTGAGCCTGCTGGAAGACTTACCCCACAACTCCGAAGCAGTGGATTCCTGGCACGAGACCTTGCGCCAGGCGGCGTGGGAAGCGCTCGAACAGGCCGCCGAGGCCGCCGGGGACGATCCCTCCGCGCTCAAAGCCGCCGTGCGCGTCCGCGCGATGTTGGGATATTCGCTTAAGAACCTCTTGTCTGGTGAAGCGAATTAGCAACAGACAGGTAAAAAATGTTGCCAACAGCAGAGAGCGTTACTTTCATCCGGCATAACCGTACCAGGGAAAGTTTGTTGATGAACCTGGAGCCTGCTCATCGTTACGATGCAGAGGCCTCGGTCGAGAAGTACGCCTGTCTGCTGACTCGATCATTGCAGAACGAGTACCCCAATGCTCAAATTCATGTAACGGCAGATTTCGGCAATACGCGCACTGATCTAGAAATACAGAGCTTGACGCAGGAAGACTCGGATTGGAAAGAAGAAATCTTCGACATGGAAAGCGAGGACCTTATCCGTGAACACATTGATAAATTGGCCGAGAATGTTTATCAAAGTTTCCAGTGGATAATTCGCAACAGAGAATGGCTCCCGTTGGCTGAGATAAGCCAGCGATTCCAGATACCTACTTCCAACCTGCGTTGGGCTTGCAAGCAGGGTTTGCTCGAGTACGCTAAACCGTATGCAGATACCTGGGAAATGCCCTTGGATGCAGTTCCCTCCATCAAAAATAGTTTTCCCTGGATTGTTTGTGACAAAGCCATGCTGATTGGCTCGTTGGACGACTCTGGACGCCAGTTTGATGCGTATAAGGAACCTATTCCGGATATTCTTCCAGATTCGTCTCAAATCCTTTTGCTCAACCCCTCGGTTTTGGGAATAGAAACATTTTCTGCAGCGAATAGCGTGTTGTGGGTATCCAAATTTGACAATTTCGAGGTCGTTCTCGAATTTCACAATGACACAGCCTGGACGAACTCACAGTGGGCTTACGACGCCTATATCAGTGCTTTGCTCGAACAACTTCGGTCGAGAGAGGATATCGTATGTGAAAGAATGACAACGGGCAGGGACGGGGTCGTGGGTTTCAGAGCACGATTTACCAATCAACAAACTGACACTTTGCAACGCCTTCTTGACAAAATTGCTCACAGCATCGAAGAAGCAATCCAAGAGACCGAATTATCCTTATCTGGAGGCCCACCATGGAAACCGGAATATGAGAAATCTGGCGGCGAAATACAATTCTGCGAGCAAGTTCTCCTGCCGCTGTTTCACAAGATGGGATACGAATACGTGCGTTATACGCACGGCAATGACGAATTCGGTCGAGATTTTATCCTTGGAGAAAGAACAAGATTTGGAGAGATGCAATACTATGGCGTCCAGGTGAAAGCAGGAGACATCAGCGGCGGAGCAAAATCTGAGATAAACAAGATTCTCTCCCAAATCACACTCGCTTTTGAGCAGCCATTTAACGATCCCACTGTGAGTGGCCCAATCTATGTTACGGCATGTATTGTTGCGATTAGTGGGGAATTCAAGCGCGAGGCGAAAAGCCAGATCGTCAATAGCCTGCTGAAATGGATTGCGCGCGGGGCTATTTTCTTTCTGGACCAGGAAAAAATTCGGACGCTCATTGCTCAATGCTGGCATCGTCATTCCAATGCTTGAATTTGCTTAAACCATTTTTCTAACCTATGAAAGGAGAAAGACCAATGGAAGAAGACAAAACCCACCCATTCATCCAAGACCTCTATTCACTAGCTAATGACCGCGCCGCGCTGGCTGCCCTGCGGCGTGGACTCGGCCTGCCGCCCGGCGCCGCGCCTCAAATGTTCCCCTACATCGAGTCGCTTCTGCCCTCGCAGCGCAGCCAGAAGTTGGAGAACGCCTGCTACCTCATCGCCTCGCTGTTTGCCCTGCACCCGGCCCCCGGCGGCAAGGGCAATATGGGCGACCACTACCGCCAGGCCGACCCCGAAGTCAAGAGCAAAGATGCCCTGGAGCGGCGCTTCATCGTCCTGCTTGCCGCCCACTCCGAGGACCTGCCCGACTACCTGCGCCAGGCGGTCAGTTTCATCAAATCCAAAGACGTGCCTGTGGACTGGACTCAACTTTTCTGGGACGTGCTGAATTGGGACGATGAAGATCGTCGCGTGCAAAAATGGTGGGCGCGTGCCTTCTGGGGACGCCCTGCTAAAGAAGAAACTCCATCCTGATTTTGCTCAATCAAGAAAGGAAAAAACACCATGTTCATCGAACTGCATATCCTCCAAAACTTTGCCCCTTCCAACCTCAACCGCGACGACACCGGCAACCCCAAAGATACCGACTTCGGCGGGGTGCGTCGGGCGCGCATCTCCAGCCAGTGCATCAAGCGCGCTATCCGACGGGAGGACGTCTTCGCCAAAACCACCGCCGTCGAACTGGCCGATCGCACCAAGTGGATCACGCGCCTAATTGCCGGGCCACTTGCCAAGGCAGGCAAGGATGAGCAACAGGCATTGGCAGTTGCCGAGGCTTTTGCCAACGAACTGGGAATCGGCACGGAGACCGACAAGAAAACCGGTCAGCCCAAGAGCAAAGTATTGCTCTACCTGAGCAAGAGCGAAATCGCCGAGATTGTCGCTGTTCTCCAAGAGAAATGGGACGACATTGTTTCCACACTCAAGGAAGGCAAGTCCCCGGCGCTAAAGCCCATTGTCAACGAATGGGTGAAGGCTCTCAAGAACCGCACCAGTGCGCCCGATATTGCCCTGTTTGGCCGTATGCTGGCCGAGAAGCCCGATCTGAATCTGGATGCTGCCTGCCAGGTGGCGCATGCCATTTCCACGCACCGCGTGAGCATGGAACTGGACTACTACACTGCTGTAGATGACCTCCAGCAAGATGACGAGACCGGCGCGGGCATGATCGGCGTCACCGCCTTCGACAGCGCCACCTACTACCGTTACGCCCGCATTGACTGGAAACAACTCCTCCGCAATCTCGGCTGGCGCGACCCTGCCGATGCCAAATCCGCCGAACAAAAGGCCATTCGGGAGCAGAATACCAAAGTGGTCGAATTGGCGAAGAAGACCGTGGAAGGTTTCCTGCGCGCCGTCGTCACCGCCGTGCCGACCGGCAAGCAGAACGCCTTTGCCGCCCAGAACCCGCCCGACTTCCTTCTGGGCGTTGCCCGGGAGGACGGCGCGGCCTGGTCGTTGGCTAATGCCTTCGAGACGCCCGTCAAAGCGGATAGAGATGGCGGCTATCTCAAACCTTCCCTCCGCGCTCTGGACGCCTACTGGGGCCGCCTGACCAAAATCTACGGCGCAGAGGGCGTCACCCCGGCGGCGCTGTGCCTGCCCGAAGACGCTCCACTCGAAAACTTGAAAGAAGCCGTCAAAGATGACCGCGAAAAATGGCTTGCAGCCATTTTGGCAGAATTGGAGTGAGATATGCACACCCTGCTGCTCCGCCTGTGTGGGCCGATGCAATCGTGGGGCGTGCAAAGCCGCTTTACCGTGCGCGATACCGGGCTGGAACCCTCCAAGAGCGGCGTCGTTGGCCTGCTGTGCGCCGCGCTGGGCATAGACCGCGCCGATGACGCCGCCCTGCAGCCCCTGGCCACCCTGCGCATGGGCATCCGCGCCGACCGCGAAGGCATGCTCAAAATGGATTACCATACCGCCCAAAACGTGCTGAAAGCGGGCGGCGGCATCAAGCCGACCGAGGTCTCGCGCCGCTACTACCTGGCCGACGCCTGCTTCCTGGCGGGACTGGAGGGCGAAGATAAAGACCTGCCCCTGTTGCAGCGCCTGCACGCCGCGCTCAAGAACCCGGTCTGGCCACTCTTTTTGGGGCGCAAGGCCTTCGTCCCCGCCGAATCACCCTACCTGCCGGACGGGTTGCGGCTGAACACTGACTTGGAGACGGCCTTGAAAACCTATCCGCCGCTCACCACACGTCCTTCCTCTCGGCAGGCGCGCTTGGTGTTGGAAGACTCGGATGGCTACCTTGTCCGCCCCGACCAGCCGCTCTCGTTCAGCCAGCGGCGCTTCGTCCCCCGGCGGTTGACCAGCCATTTCATGGCATGGCCCGCCCCGCCAGTCGAAAATCTGCAATCGGCAATCGAAAATCCGGAGGTTCCCTGATGTACCTCTCCCGCCTCATCCTCAACCCGCGTTCGCGCCAGGTGCAGCGTGAACTGGCGGATCCCTACGAAATGCACCGCACCATCTGCCGGGCGTTTCCGAATGCCAATTTCAAGGATAACGAACCTTCGGGCATCCTCTTCCGCGTGGATTTGCATCCCAAAACGGGAGTTCCCACCCTGCTGGTGCAGTCGCTTCAACCGCCCGATTGGTCTCACCTGCTCTCCAACAGGAAGGATTACCTGCTCGATGAGGCCGCCCTGCCGTTAGGGGTGGAAAATCCCGCCTGGAAGGAAGTCAACCTGCAACTGCACCGGGGCCAGAGACTGGCCTTTCGCCTGCGCGCCAACCCCACAAAACGGCTGAAAGAGAATGCAAAACGGATTGGCCTTTTTCGGGAAGAGGATCAACTGTCATGGCTGGAACGTAAAATCGAATCTGCTGGCGGCCAGTTGATTTCGGCGCACGTCACCGGCAAAGCCGAACTGCGCGGCAAACTATTCACCGAGAAAGACGATGCGCGGCGCATGCGCTTTGTCTCGGCACAGTTCGACGGGGTCTTGCAAATCAAAGACCCGGAGTCATTTGCGAATTACCTTACCGCCGGAATCGGAAGCGGAAAAGGTTTAGGCTTCGGCCTGTTGTCTATCGCTCCCGTTCGCGGGTAGTACGAATCGTACTGGGAGTTTGCCGAGAGGCCAATCCCGCCGGAGACGCGGGAGAGGTCCCAAGGCATACTCGGTCTCCATCCGCACCTTAACAATCGAATAGTTTTGGTTCTGTCACTGCGAGCGCAGCGAAGCAGTCTCCTGACTTGCGGGGAGATTGCTTCGGGCTGGGTCTCAATACGAGCGAGAAAAGCACTCGCTCTACTCGACCAGCGCCCTCGCAATGACACACTGGAGGCAATATGCAAGATTTACATGAACTACCCAAGTTACGTGACAGTGTATCGTACCTGTACATCGAACACGCCATCGTGGACCGCAAAGACTCGTCCATCGAGTTCATCCAGAAGGAGGGGCGCACCCAGGTCCCGGTCGCGGCGCTGTGCGTGCTGATGCTCGGCCCCGGCACGAGCGTCAGCCACGCGGCGGTCAAAGCGCTGGCGGAGAGCGGCTGTCTCATCGTCTGGACGGGCGAAGATGCCACCCGCTGTTACGCCCAGGGATTGGGCGAGACGCGCAAAGGCTATCATCTGCTGCGCCAGGCTGAACTGGTCAGCGACCCGGCCCGGCGTCTGGAGGTGATTCGCCGCATGTACCGGAAGCGCTTCCCCGAACCGCTCGATTCGAGCCTGACCCTGGAGCAGATCCGCGGCATGGAGGGGTCGCGCGTCCGCAGCATTTACTACCAATCGAGCAAGACTTACGGCGTGCCCTGGCACGGGCGGCGCTACGACCGCGGCAATTGGGGCAACGCCGACCCGGTCAATCGCGCCCTCTCGGCGGCCAACGCCTTGCTGAACGGCATCTGCCACGCGGCCATCGTCTCGGGCGGCTACTCGCCGGGGCTGGGCTTCATCCACACCGGGCGGCAGACCTCGTTCGTCTACGACATCGCCGACCTGTATAAGGCCGAGATCACCATCCCGCTGGCCTTTCAGACCGCAGCCGAATCGCCCGAACACGTGGACGGGCGCGTGCGCCTCGCCTGCCGTCAGAAATTCAAGGAGGCGAAACTGCTGGACCGCATCTTACCGGACATTGACGACCTGCTCGGCGTGGATGGCAGTTTCATCCCGCCTGAAGGCGACCCCGACAGCGAGACCTCGCTTCCTGCGCCGTTGTGGGATGCTCCCGTTGAAGAAGCGGACGATTCCGCCGCCGAGGAGGCCTTCTCATGATCGTGATGATTCTCGAACGGATGACCCCGGCCCTGCGCGGCGAATTGACGCGCTGGCTGGTGGAACCGCATACCAACGTCTTCGTTGGGAACGTCAACGCCATGGTGCGCGAGCGCCTGTGGCAGAAATGCTGCAAGTTGACGGGTTCCAAAGGAGGCGTGGTACAAATCTGGTCCACCAACACCGAACAGCGCTTCGCCATGCGTCTGCACGGTGAGACGCAGCGTAACATCGTGGAACTAGATGGAATACAATTAGTACGAATCCCAGACCCTCCGGCGAAGGTGCAGAAGAAGTTGAAAGCCGTAGCCCGGCGTGCGGCCCAGGTAGAAATACCACCCCCAGATATGCCAGAAAAAGGCTGAATCAGGGGTATTGACCAAAATATAGGGCTATCCCCACACGCGTGGGGATGAACCTCGTCGCAGTATGTGTCTCCGTCGTAACTTCTGGCTATCCCCACACGCGTGGGGATGAACCATATAGTCCAGCAACGCGAGCGTAGGGTCCTCAGCTATCCCCACACGCGTGGGGATGAACCGCTCTCCAAATTGTAGCGGATCGTTAGCACTGCCGCTATCCCCACACGCGTGGGGATGAACCTTCCGCGGGACGCTGAAAGTTGAATCGTTATATGCTATCCCCACACGCGTGGGGATGAACCTCTGATATAAGAGAAGCATACCGCCGGCCATTCGCTATCCCCACACGCGTGGGGATGAACCGAGAAAACAAAAAGGAGTAAAAAAGCATGGACGGCTATCCCCACACGCGTGGGGATGAACCGCGGGGCCTATCGGTCGTATTGCCGTTCCAACGGCTATCCCCACACGCGTGGGGATGAACCGCCCACCCGTGATGACGTGGATCGAACAGCTGACGCTATCCCCACACGCGTGGGGATGAACCTATACGTTCCTGGAAGTCGAAAAGTTGCAGTCTGCTATCCCCACACGCGTGGGGATGAACCTATTTAGCCCAAAAAGTACTATGCCTTATGGACGCTATCCCCACACGCGTGGGGATGAACCTTAGAATCGGACGACAATCCTGAAGACGCGGCAGCTATCCCCACACGCGTGGGGATGAACCGCAATAGAGCTTGATGCCGCGATTGACGCTCGAGCTATCCCCACACGCGTGGGGATGAACCGGAGAACTGAAATGATCGAAATGACAGAACTACGCTATCCCCACACGCGTGGGGATGAACCGGGAGGTGGCGCCGGAAACACTGGCGATAGACCGCTATCCCCACACGCGTGGGGATGAACCTGACGGCTTTTGCCGCTCATGCGTATCCGTTGGGCTATCCCCACACGCGTGGGGATGAACCGGAAAACTAGAAGTAAAATGATCTATGAACTAGCTATCCCCACACGCGTGGGGATGAACCGAAGACGGGAGCCTACGGCATGGTTTCGAAGTAGCTATCCCCACACGCGTGGGGATGAACCTGTATGGCGCGGCGTTGCGCTCGAAGGCGCTGGGCTATCCCCACACGCGTGGGGATGAACCAGGTAGAACTGAACGAGCAGGGAAAGCTAAAATCGCTATCCCCACACGCGTGGGGATGAACCATGCGCATCGGAAAGTTTTCCGCATACTTCCCACGCTATCCCCACACGCGTGGGGATGAACCGTTGCTGGCACAAGTGTAGCCAGGATACGTAACGCTATCCCCACACGCGTGGGGATGAACCTACCTTGAGGGTTTGCGGTGTTAATCAACGCAAGCTATCCCCACACGCGTGGGGATGAACCTCCTTAATTTCCGCCCGGTCCACCCAGGGATAGCTATCCCCACACGCGTGGGGATGAACCATTGTCGCATTTCCTCTCATCATACCAGGTGAACGCTATCCCCACACGCGTGGGGATGAACCTTTGCTAATGCCTGGGATTGATATTGTAGAGGAGCTATCCCCACACGCGTGGGGATGAACCGCATAAACCGCTCGCCCAACCCGCCTGCCCGACGCTATCCCCACACGCGTGGGGATGAACCGGAGCGACGGCGATAGCCTGGCCCTTGTCCATCGCTATCCCCACACGCGTGGGGATGAACCTTAAGCACGGGCGATCAAGCCCCCACGCCGCCCGCTATCCCCACACGCGTGGGGATGAACCGACCCCGCCCCGGTAGAGCTATCTACCCTGACGGCTATCCCCACACGCGTGGGGATGAACCTCAGCAACGGCGCGGCGGCTATTCTGGAATCCGGCTATCCCCACACGCGTGGGGATGAACCTGGCGCAGGCTAACAACTGCTTACAGCCGACCGCTATCCCCACACGCGTGGGGATGAACCGCTGCGTTTGACGCGATAAGAGACCCCGACGATGCTATCCCCACACGCGTGGGGATGAACCTATAACCTGTGCGAAGAAGCATCCGCCCTCATGGCTATCCCCACACGCGTGGGGATGAACCAGCGTAAAAAGCACAACCGCCGCCACATCTGTTCGCTATCCCCACACGCGTGGGGATGAACCTGTCTACGGTAAAAACAAGAAAACGCACTAAACGCTATCCCCACACGCGTGGGGATGAACCTAGGTATCCACGCGGTCCCAAATATCATCCCCGGCTATCCCCACACGCGTGGGGATGAACCTGAACGAACTGTTGTTAGCACGCATCATGTTTTGCTATCCCCACACGCGTGGGGATGAACCTCTACAATGTCCCGCGCGCCTTGCCTAGCCTGCGCTATCCCCACACGCGTGGGGATGAACCTCTATGTAGCTGCTGTGCCGACGATTACCGCTGGCTATCCCCACACGCGTGGGGATGAACCTGTTTACCGGTGATGGTAACTTGTACTTTACCGGCTATCCCCACACGCGTGGGGATGAACCTTGCGTTTTGGCTCTCATCCATACTGTGAAGAATGCTATCCCCACACGCGTGGGGATGAACCGGAATGGGAAGGATTAGCTGATCCACATTTGTAGCTATCCCCACACGCGTGGGGATGAACCATCTTCTGTGCAATTTCCGCAGCCTCTTCAGACTGCTATCCCCACACGCGTGGGGATGAACCATGATAATCTATGACACCATCACTATGCAACACCGCTATCCCCACACGCGTGGGGATGAACCTATGTTAATAACTGGAAGGAGTCTAGATCTACCGCTATCCCCACACGCGTGGGGATGAACCGCACTGCTGAAAAAGGCTACCCCGCGCCCCGCGGCTATCCCCACACGCGTGGGGATGAACCTGTTAACACTGTATTAATATATCCAGCTGACGGAGCTATCCCCACA
>VGOC01000011.1 GCA_016865865.1 Chloroflexota bacterium | reverse complement strand
TACGCCCTACACCCCTTTTTCGGGCGATACCCTGCCAGGTCTTGCGTGTACACTTCTCATTCAGGTTTAGTGTGTCCAATGGCAAAACTTGGTATAATCCTGCTGTATTTTGCTATGCGTGAAAAACGCAGCAAACACCTTCGGAATCAAGGAGCCCAAGTTGGCATTTAATCCCCTTAACTGGCTACTAGGCTTTTTCTCATTGGATATTGGCATTGACCTGGGTACCTCGAATACCATGATCCATGTGAGCGGGAAAGGCATCGTTATCAGCGAACCTTCCTGGGTCGCGATCGAAAAACGTACACGAATGCCGTTAGCAATCGGCGCGGAGGCGAAAGCCATGGTTGGCCGGACGCCAGCCAATGTGATTACTGTCAGGCCTGTGCGAGATGGTGTAATCTCGGAATTCGAAATCACCCAGGCCATGCTGGAATATTTCATTGGCAAAGTCCATCAACAGAGCATCGTACCTGTTCCCCGCCCGCGCGTGATCATCGGTATTCCCGCTGGCGTGACCAAAGTCGAAAAGCGCGCTGTTTACGATGCGGCCATGTCTGCCGGCGCCCGCGAGGTGTTCATGATCGAAGAACCGGTGGCGGCGGCCTTGGGAGCGGGTCTGCCCATCAGCGAAGTTCGCGGCAGCATGGTGGTAGATATCGGAGGCGGCACATCGGATGTCGCCATCCTCTCCATGAAAGGCATGGTGGTCTCTCGCTCCCTTCGCGTAGCCGGAGACGAACTGGACGAAGACATCATCCAGTACATTCGTAATAAATACAATCTGCTCATCGGGCAGCGCATGGCGGAACACGCCAAGATCGCCATCGGATCGGCATATCACCTGCCGCAAGAAAAAACCATCCGGCTGCGTGGGCGGAATTTGCTCAGTGGTTTACCAGAAGCGATCGAGGTTTCTTCGATCGAATTACGCGAAGCGATGGCCGGTTCGGTGCAGATCATCATTGATACCATCAAAGACGCCCTCGATGAAGCGCCGCCCGAGATCGTGGCTGATCTGATGGATATGGGCATCTGTATGGCCGGCGGCGGCAGCCTGCTTCAAGGTTTCGACGAACGCCTGACCCATGAACTCAACATCCGGGCTTGGGTCGCCGAAGACCCGATGAGTTGTGTAGCCCGTGGCGCCGGCATCGCCCTCGAAAATATGGATACCTGGAAATCTCTCTTCATCGGATTGGGGCGCACCGACAAGGGTTGAAAAAGACGATGTGATCGAGGAATATGAACTCCAAATCGTCTGTTCCGTGGAAAAACATCACCCTGTCATTGGTAGCAATCGGGTTAGTCTTTCTAGCATTAGGTGGTTACCTCACTCCCCTCTCGCGGATCACGCTCGCTCCCCTGATGGCAGCACAAACCTGGGTAGCGGGACGCTTCCAAGCTATTCAGGATTATCTGACCGGCCCGCGCGACGTCGCCCAATTGATGCAGGAAAACGCGGCTCTGGAAGCCGAACTCGCTCATCTGCGCACACAGATCATCGAACTTCAGCAGCAGATGGGAGAATATCGCATCCTCTCAGCATTGCTAGATTTCGCACGCGCCTATCCAGAATATCAATATGTCGGCGCAAGCGTCATCGGCAGAGACCCCAGCCCCTTTTTGAAGTATATCCACATCAACCGCGGCTCGGATGATGGCCTGCGGCGCGGCATGCCCGTTGTCACACAACAGGGATTGGTCGGGCGCGTATCGCAGGTGACCGCCTCAGCAGCCCTGGTCCAATTGATCACCGATCCGTCTGTGACGGTAGATGTGCGCCTGGAACCCTCTCGCGCCGAGGCCATCCTTTCTGGCTCGATCACAGCGGATATCGGGCTGGATATGATCCTTCAAGATGTCACTGTCGAACCCGGCGACCTGGTGCTGACCTCTGGGCTTGGCGGCGCGTACCCTCCCGATATCCTCATCGGGCAAATCACCGGAGTCCGCAGCCGGGATTATGACCTTTTCCAAAGCGCCTCCCTTCAACCGGTGGTAGATTTTGCCAACCTGGAAATCGTGTTGGTGATTACGAATTTCCAGCCGATCGACACCTCCCCATTGATGCCGATGCCCGCTGTTCCGTAGAAATCGAATGCTACCCATCCTGGCCCCGCTACCCGTCTTAACTTTGCTAGTGATCCTCCAATCCACGATCGTCAGCAGTCTGCCGTTGCTCCAGGGATATGCTGACATCGTGCTTTTGGTGATCGTGGCCTGGGCGTTGCAAGAACGCGTCCAATCCGCCTGGCAGTGGAGCATCCTGGGGGGGTTGATAGTTGGCTTTGTCTCGGCGATGAATATCATGATTCCGTTAGTCAGTTATGTGAGTATCACCGCTTTAGCGCTCGCCATCAGGCGCAGGATTTGGCAGATACCGATCCTGGCTATGTTCGTAGTCACGCTGGCGGGAACCCTGCTCAGCCACTTTCTTACTGCGTTTACGATTTCGATCAGCGGCGCAGACCTGCCCTGGTTAGACACCCTGCAATTGATCACGCTGCCAAGTTTGTTCCTGAACTTGCTTCTGGCGACGCCGGTCTATGCTGTGGTGCGAGATTTTGCGAATTGGTTGCACCCCGAAGAAATCGAACTATGAACGAATCTGGAATTCTCAAGAATCGCATCGAGAGCCGGCGCATCGCTGCTTTTGTCTTCGTTATCGGGGGGATTTTTGCATTTTTCATTTTCAGATTATACAACCTGCAAATCAAAGGATTCGATGAGTATGTCGCCCAGGCGGAGGAAAACCGCATCAGCGAGATCAGTCTCTCCACACTGCGCGGCGTGATCTATGACCATAATGGCATCATTCTAGCCAATAATATCGCCTCGTATGATGTGGTGATCCTGCCCGCCAACCTGCCCGACGACCCAGGGGAGATTCAGGAAATCTATCGTCAGCTTTCCGAGATCATAGATGTTCCTGTCAACCTGGGGGAGGTGACCCTCGAAACTCCCTACGTGCCTTGTGTCTCCGAACACGGGATTTCCCAAATTGCAGATTACGGGATCACCAGCGCACCCTACCGTACGGTAAAAATCAAATGCAACATAGACCGTACGCTGGCAATGATCATCGAAGAAAAGGCTGTTGATTGGCCTGGAGTCGAGATCGAGATCGAACCGGTGCGCGATTACCCCACCGGCTCACTGACCGCCTCTATCGTCGGCTTCCTTGGGCCGATCTCGGAATTCGATGAGGCATATTACCGGGAACGGGGTTTCATCCCCAACCGTGACAAAGTCGGCTATGCCGGCATCGAGCGTTATTTCGAGGCCGTCCTACGAGGGAAACCTGGCAAGCGGGTGGTGGAAGTGGACGTTGCCGGGCGGATTGTGCGTGACATCCACCCACCGATCGCCCCCATCCCTGGCCAGAATATCACCCTCACCATAGACACACGCTTCCAGGAAGCCACCGAGGCCATTCTCCTCAGCGAGATCAATGGCTGGAACGCTTATTTCAACGAGCTGCGCATCACCAGCGGGGTTGCCATCGCCATCAACCCTCGAACAGGGGAGATTCTCTCCATGGTTTCCTTTCCCACATATGAAAACAACCGCATGGCGCGCGTCATCCCGGCCTATTATTACGAACAACTACTCGCCGATGTGCGCGACCCGCTGCTCAACCATGCCGTGGGCGCCGAACTTCCAGCCGGTTCTGTGTTCAAGTTATCCACCGCGGTGGGCGCGCTGAATGAGGGCGTCGTCACCCCCGAACAGGTCATTGATACCCCAGGAATCATCACCATCACCGAAAAATACACCCCCAATGACCCGGGCTACGAGCGCGAATTCGTAGATTGGAACCGCGCCGGATTCGGCCAATTAGATTTTCTGGGAGGAATCTCCAACTCCAGCAATGTGTATTTCTACAAGCTCGGCGGCGGCTACAAGAATGAAGTGCCAGAGGGCCTGGGCATCTGCCGCCTGGGGACTTACGCCCGCGCCATCGGGTACGGCGCGCTGCCTGGCATCGAGTTGCCCGATGCAGCCGATGGCACCATCCCCGACCCAACCTGGAAGCGTATCGCCCACGGAGAGAACTGGGCTATCGGGGATACCTATATTGCCAGCGTCGGCCAGGGCTTCGTCATCGCCACGCCCTTGCAGGTGCTCATGTCGGCAGCCACCATCGCTAACGACGGCAAATTGATGCGCCCCACCCTGATCTACGAGATCACCGATTCGAACGGCAATGTGGTTCAGAGCTTCGAACCGGAGATGAAATGGGATATCACCCAAGACCCGGTCATTGATGTGTTCGACGAACCTACCGCCCCTGGAGGTTGTGAAGCGAAACTGACTGGAGAGAAAAAGACCGTGGAACCCTGGGTGATCCAGAAGATCCAGGAAGGCATGCGACTGGCGGTTACGCGGGGCACATTGTCCATAGACGCTGTGGGCTTCTATAAGATAGATATCGCGGCCGCGGGAAAAACCGGCACTGCCGAATATTGCGATGAATTTGCCGCCGAAAAGAATCTGTGCAAACCAGGCGACTGGCCTACCCACGCCTGGACGGTTGCCTACGCTCCTTATGAAAACCCCGAGATTGCCGTGGTGGTCTTCGTCTATAATGGCGGCGAGGGCGCCAGCGTCGCCGGGCCTATCGTCCGCAAGATCATCGAGGCTTATTTCGAGTTGAAATCCATTGACGTGGCTCTGGGCAATCCGTGATAAAAAAAGAAGCTTCAATACTCTGAGAAACCCGTTATCTCTGAGAAGGTGGGTTTCTAGCAGCCCATGTTATAATCGCTTCTGATCGCGAGCATTTTGATTCGATTTCGGAGTCTTTATGGCCAGCCATTTCGAAATAAAAGGCGTTCATGATGGTTTATTGATTATCGTCGGCGACGGGGAGTGGGCCGAAATCCGCAAGGCACTACTCGACCAGATAGAAACACAGAGTGATTTTTTCCGCGGAGCCGATCTGAGCATTGATGTCGGCAAGCGTGTTCTCAAAGCCGCCGAATTGGGCAGCCTGCGGGATCGAATTTCCGAATATGGCGTCACCCTCAGGGCTGTGATCAGTAAATCATCGAAGACGGAAGAGACCGCCCAAACTCTGGGGTTGAGGACGTATCTATCCAGGCCTCAAGCAGAGCGTTCAGGCCGGGCCTTCGACACCAGCGTCGGCGGCGACGAAGCGGTCCTGGTGAAACGCACTTTACGATCCGGAAACAGTATCACCTATCCCGGCCATGTCGTCATCCTCGGAGATGTCAACCCGGGGGCTGAGATCATCGCTGGCGGGGATGTGATCGTGTGGGGCCGCTTGCGAGGCACCGTTCATGCCGGGGCGTCAGGCGACGAGGATGCTATCGTCTGCGCTCTGGAACTCGCCCCAATGCAGTTGAGAATCTGCGAGGAAATCAGCATCACCCCCCCACAGAAGGGGACGCCCCGTCCCGAGGTCGCGCGTCTCAAAGATGGCAAAGTTGTTGCAGAAGGGTGGGAATTCCCCAAAGTTGAATGAGTCCACTAAAAAAACAACCTTGAGTTTTTTCAGTGAACACTTGAATAGTACAAACAGGGTAACTACTCAGCCAAACGGGGAAGTTGCCGAAAAAAGGGTGTGCGAAGGGGGCTGCGCCCCCTTCGCACACCCTTTTTTCGGGCTAATCCGTTCGATGGCTGAGCAGTTTCCAAACAGGAAAATAAGATGACCGCAAAAGTAGTTACAATCACATCAGGCAAGGGCGGCGTTGGAAAGACCACGATCACCGCAAATCTGGGCGCAGCGCTGGCGTCCATGGGGCAGAAAGTGGTCTGCATAGACGCCGATATCGGTTTGCGCAACCTGGATGTCGTGCTTGGGTTGGAGAACCGCATCGTCTACGATCTGGTAGACGTGGTCGAAGGCCGCTGCCGGCTGCGCCAGGCTATGATCAAGGATAAACGAACAGAAGGGTTGTATCTCATCCCTGCGGCTCAAACCCGTGATAAGACCGCCGTTTCCCCAAGCGACATGATCCGTCTGTGTGATGAACTGCGCCCCGAACACGATTGGGTGATCATCGACTCGCCTGCTGGCATCGAGCGCGGTTTCCGCAACGCTATCGCCCCCGCGGACAGCGTCTTCGTGGTCACCAACCCTGAGGTCTCCGCTGTGCGGGATGCAGACCGCATCATTGGCATCGTCGAAGCCGAAGAAAAAGGCCCCGCCCAACTGATTATCAACCGCATTGATGTCGCGATGGTTCAGCGCGGAGATATGATCAGCACGGAAGACATCCTCGAATTGTTAGCTATCGAATTGATCGGCATCATCCCCGAAGACGAAAACGTGATTATCAGCACCAACCGCGGCTCTCCCATCTCGCTCGATGGAAAATCCCGCGCCGGGAAAGCTATGCAGAATATCTCCCGCCGGATGATGGGCGAGGAAGTGCCTTTCATGGAGTTGGCGGTTCAGGCAGGCTTTTTCAAGAGACTCTTCGCCGGAGGAGGCAGCAAAAATGAGTGATTTCATCGGTCGCCTCACAGGATATAAACGCAAAAGCGCCTATCAGGCCAAAGAACGTCTGCAATTGGTCCTGATCCATGATCGCACCAATCTGTCCAACAGCGTATTGGAAACGATGAAAGACGAGATCATCGAGGTCATCTCCCGCCATATCGAGATTGATCCGGCCACAGTCAGCATCAAGTTAAACAAAGACGGGCGGGAGCAGCGCCTGATCGCTGATATCCCTATTCTTGGGCCGAAAAAAAAGCGGAATTTGTAGCGACCAAAGTATGCAAAACATCTCCTGGCGTCACTTCGATTTCTGGCTGTTGGGAGCAGTGGCCCTGCTGACACTGTTCGGCATCGTCATGATCCGCTCGGCAATCGCTGGAAATATCGAGTTGATCGAACAAAATACGGTACAAAAGCAGATCATCTTCGCGCTGACCGGTTTCGCCTTTATCGGGATTATGGCGGCCATTGATTACAAAATCCTTTCTGCACTCAGCCGACCATTCTATGTTGGAACAATTATTGTATTGGTGATCTTGGATCTCTTCGGCGGTGCGCTGTTCGGTTCGACGCGTTGGTTCCTGTTGGGCCCCATCCTCATCCAGCCCTCCGAACTGGCCAAGATCGTCATCATCCTGGTTCTGGGCGATTTCTTGACTCGTCACCAGGACAAAATCCACGATCTGAAATGGGTAGCCCGCAGCCTGGCGCTCACCCTGGGACTGGTGATCTGGATACTGCTTCAACCACATTTGAGCACCTCGATCGTGATCTTCGTGATCTGGTTTTCGCTTGTTTGGGCGGCCGGGCTGGAAGTGAGGCATGTGCTCATGGCGGGGGCTGCGGGGATTCTGTTTGCAGGCATTTCCCTGCCCGTGATGCTGTTGACCTATGATCCCAATAGAGAAGGCGGCTTGATCCAGGCCTACCAGGTGGAACGCATCATCAATTTCCTCTTCCCTGACCCAGCCGCACGACATGGGGCTATCTACAATGTGCAACAGGCCCTGGTGAGCATCGGTTCCGGGGGCTGGTTTGGCAAGGGCTATGAAAGCGGCACCCAGGTGCAGCTACGTTTCCTCAAAGTGCGCCACTCCGATTTCATCTTTTCCGCCCTGTCAGAAGAATTCGGCTTCGTTGGCGCAATCGTAGTGATCGCGCTGCTGCTCTTCATCATTCTGCGCTGCCTGCGGGCTGCCAGACTGGCCAGCGATACCTTCGGGGCGCTGATCGCCTATGGGGTGGCAACCATCCTGGCTTTCCAGGCCGTGGTCAACATCGGCATGAATCTGAAAGTCGTTCCGGTAACTGGTCTTACACTACCATTTGTCAGCTACGGGGGTAGTTCTCTGCTCTCGATGTTATTGGGCATCGGGCTGGTCGAAAGCGTGATCCTGCGTCACAAAGCGTTGGATTTCTGATAAAATCCCCCTCGATTCCGCATCGTTAATATCATCACAATCCGAACTGCTCAGCCATCGAATAAATTCGAGGCTGTCCTACGAAATCCACCTTCGTGGATTGGGGAACCTCGATTTCCTATCAATGGCTTGACAGTTACTACAATCCAAGGATTATTATGTCCGAATCATCACAACCGGTTCGCGTACGCTTTGCCCCCTCCCCTACCGGAAGAACCCACCTGGGGAGCGGCCGCACTGCTTTATATAACTACCTGCTCGCCCGACAGACAGGCGGGCAGTTCATCCTGCGCATCGAAGATACTGATCGAAAACGCTATGTGCCAGGCGCCGAAGACGAACTCATGCAAAGCCTGCGCTGGCTGGGCCTGGAGTGGGACGAAGGCCCCGATGTGGGCGGCCCTTATGGGCCCTACCGCCAGACCGAGCGGAAAGAGATCTACCAAAAGTACGCCCGCCAGCTCGTCGAAAGTGGACATGCCTATTATTGTTTCTGCCCCGAACCGGAGACGGATGAAACGGATGAGCCATGGCAAAGATGCCAGCACAGAGAGGATTGCCCAGACAGAGACCTGCCCCTCGACCAGGCTGACGCCCGCAGATCGGCGGGAGAAGAACATGTCATCCGTTTCAAAATGCCTTACGAGGGGAGCATCACCGTCACCGATGCGATCCGCGGGGATATCTGCGTCGAAAACAGCACTTTGGATGATACCATCCTGGTGAAATCGAACGGTCTGCCGGTGTATCATCTGGCCGTGGTGATAGACGATCACTTGATGGAAATCACCCACGCCATCCGCACATCGGAATGGCTGCCAACTTTCCCTCTCCACGGACACATCTACAAGGCCTTTGGTTGGGATCAGCCCGTCTGGGTGCACCCCTCGATCTTCCTCAAACCAGATGGCAAGGGCAAGATGAGCAAGCGCGACAGCGAGGCGCTATCGGAAGAGGGCAAATCCACCTTCCTGAGCGACTTTGCAGCGTTGGGCTATTTGCCTGAGGCGGTGGTCAATTGGATGGCCTTGATCGGCTGGAGCTACGATGACAAGACCGAGTTCTTCACCCTCGCAGACCTGATCGAGAAATTCAGCATCGAGAAGCTCAACCCTGCCCCGGCCGCGATCAATTTCAGCAAACTGGATCATTTCAACGGACTGCACATCCGCGAGCTGGATACAGCCGATCTGGCGGCGCGTATCAGACCTTTCTTCGAGCAGGCAGGCTATCCTATCAGCGATGACGAGAAATTGCATCAGGTTGCCGATGTCCTGAAGATACGGCTGGGCAGTCTGGCGGAAGCGCCTGAAAAAGGCGGCTTCTTCTTCGAAGAGGAAGTCCACCCCGAACCCGAATCCCTGGTGGGCAAGAAGATGACCGCCGCCGAATCCCTGGAGATGGCCCAGCGTATCGAGCAGATCATCGTCTCCCTGCCCGATTTCAGCGAAGAGACCGCCAACCACCCCCTGCGCGACCTGGCAGAGGAACTGGGCTTGAAAGCGGGGCACGTCTTCGGCTTCTTGCGAAACGCGATCACCGCCCGAGAGGTCAGCCCGCCGATCTTCGAGACGATGACCATCATCGGGCGCGAGAAGGTGCTCGAGCGGGTCGAGAAGGCGATTTTGAAATTAGAGAAGATTGCTGAGGAAAGATAAACTCTATTGTCTTGGTCATTGCGAGGGCGCAGCCCGTGGCAATCTCCTGCGCTGATGGATGAGATTGCTTCGCTTAGCTCGCAATGACAGGATGTTGGGAGGAATTTGACGATTATTTCCACTAATGGTAAAATTCTCCCCGCAGTGGGGGTTCGTCTAATGGCAAGACAGCGGTCTCTGGAACCGTCAATCGGGGTTCGAATCCCTGACCCCCAGCAAAAAACATCCTGCCGAGAAGCAGGGTGTTTTTTTATCCCCATTTATAAGAGACCCTTTCCCCTGAGGTGAGCGACGATCCCCACCGCAGGCTTGCTGCGATTCATGGTGTATATATGGATACCCGGCGCGCCAGCCTCGAGCAATTCGGCGCATTGCCGAACGGCGAAATCAATGCCAAAAGCCGACAAGGCTTCTGTGTCGCCTTCGGGTATAGCGGCAATGCCATCTCGGATCTCCTCGGTGATCGTCGCCTTTTTCAGTTTTGGCTGGGAAGAGCTCGAACGAGAGGGTTGGTTTTCCCAGTGTGTGGTTTAATACTGTTAGCTGATTGGCGACCCTGACCTCCAAGGAGAATGATCCCGTGAAATCGAACCATTTGCTCTGGTTATTCCTCCTCATCTTGATTGGTTTATGGCTGCTCCTTTCGGGCTATGCCCTGGCAGACATTGCCATCCAACAGGCAGATACTACCTCCACGCCAACTCCCAGGCCGTTATACCCGGACGACGTGGTCATCCCAAAGACGCACTTCCCCGAATTGATCGTCGGCGCCATCGTCATCGTGGTCATCATCATGATCGGCGTATTCGTGCGAGGCTGGAAATAGTTGACATTCCCATCGCCCTGAGGTAACCTCGACCTACCCCTGGATGGGTCCGGCGCGGCAGAAACCTGCGAACCGTGTCAGGTCCGAAAGGAAGCAGCACTAAGGAGGATCTTCTGGGCGCCGCCGGAGCGCCTGTCCAGGGGTTTCTGTTAGAATTCGATTTATGCCTATCCAAAAACGCTGGCGTGCGATCGTAGCAGGTATAGCCGTCATCATTATCGGGGCAGTGCTGGCTGTCGTTCTGACGCGTAAGCAGGTTATCGTCGAAATAGACGGCATCGAGTCGACATACCAGACCAACGCCCTCACGGTGAAGGCTTTGTTGCGCGCCGCGCAGATCCCTCTCAGCGAGTTCGATTTGGTCAGGCCATCGCTCGGCGATTGGCTCCGGGAAGGGGATCAGGTCTCGATCCAACGGGCGGCGCAGATCCAGATCTATGTGGATGGGGAGATCCATACGATGCTGACCGCCGAGCGAACGCCTGTGATCCTCCTGGCCGAGGCCGGGGTGGGGCTAAGTCCCGATGATCGCATTCTGGCCGATGGGATGTTCATCGCCCTGGATCAACCGCTCTCGCCCGCGCCTGCACACAGTCTACAAGTGCGCAGGGCTACACCGATCACGCTCCATGACGGATCGCAGGAGTACATCTTCGCCTCGGCAGCCAGCATGCTGGGGGAGGCTCTCTGGGAACAGGGCATCGCCCTGTATCACAGCGACCAGCTCAACCCCCCGTCCGATACTCCCCTGGAAGGTCAGGCCATCCAGGCTGAGTTGACGCGCGCTCAGGCGTTGACCCTCCACCTTCAAAGTCAGACCTATCGCACACGCTCCATTGGTCCAACAGTCGGGGCAGCCCTTGCTGACTCCGGGGTCGCCTTGCAGGGTTCAGACTACAGCCTGCCTGACGAGGGAGAGAGACTGCCTGTGGACGGGGTAATCCAGGTTGTACGCGTGAGGGAGGAAGTGCTTTTGGAACAGGAACCCCTGCCCTTTGGCGTCACCCAGCAAGCGCTGTCCGAGGTCGAAATAGACCATACCGAGGTTGTGCAGGCAGGCCAATACGGGCTGAAAGCGCAGCGTGTGCGGGTGATTTACGAAGCGCGACCGGAGGCCCAGGGCTGGCAGGAGATCACCAGGCAAGTCGAGGACGAATGGGTGGTCCGCGAACCCCAGGCGCGCATCGTCGGCTACGGCACGATGATCGTCATGCGCACCGAAAATGTTGGGGGCGCGACGATCGAATACTGGCGCAAAGTGGAGGCCTACGCCACTTCTTATTCGCCCTGCCGCCTGGGCATCCCCGATTATTGCAGCTCGACCACAGCCAGCGGCGCGCCGTTGCAGAAAGGGGTCATCGGCGTGATTCGCGCCTGGTACAACTATATGCGCGGGCAACAGGTCTATATCCCCGGCTACGGCTTTGCCACTATCGAAGACCTCGGCGCGGGAGTTTCTGGGCGTCACTGGGTTGATTTGGGATACAGCGATGCGGATTGGGTGGATTGGCATCGCAATGTGACGGTGTATTTTCTCACGCCTGTGCCGGGGAATGTTTTGTGGGTGCTGGAATGAAACAAGCTCATCTCCGAAGGTCTTGCCGATCCTGGCGCGTACCTCCTTCAACACGATCAGGATGTGGCAGGGTTCGCCCATGCGCACCAGGACGCCGCGGTATGGCTCGCCATCGAAGGCGGCCTTGACCCTGACGCGCTTGGCCCCAAAGGTTTCTTCGACATCGAAGGGGATGCGCACGAACGCGCCGCCCCCGCCAGGGTCTTCGATCACTGCTCGGAAAGTGTGTTTATCGGTCATGTCATGCTCCCACGATAAAGCCCGCGCGCCTGGATGATCCGGTAGACGGTGGTAGGTAAGAAATAGCGATAGGGAAGCCCCGCCTGAATCCTGTGGCGGATTCGAGAGGCGGCGATATCCAATAAGGGCGCTTCGACGAACTGTACCTTGGGCGTGATCCCCGGAATGAGGGTTTCCAAATCTTCGAGAGCGATGACAGCATTCGGGCGGCGAACCACCCCCAGGGCGTCGCAGGCCAAGACGAAATCCGCAGGCGTATGCCAGGAGGCCAGATCACGCAGGGAGTCTCCCCCCATGAGGTAGATCAACTCAGCGGCAGGGTGCTTTTCTCGCAGTAAGCGTACGGTGTCAACTGCGCAATGCGGGGGCGGCCGGTCGATATCGACGCGCGAAAGCTCGAACCGGGGATGATCCGAGATCGCCGCTTCGAGCAACTCCAGGCGGTGCTCCAGGGGCGAGATCGGCTGACCCTGTTTGTGTGGAGGATCTGGCGTCAGCACCCAAAGAATCAGATCGAGATCGAGCTGATTCAGAGCTTCTTCAGCCAGGATCAGGTGAGCGATATGAGGGGGATCGAAAGTGCCGCCAAAGATTCCGATTCTCATCGCCTAATCCGTCTCTCGTCCTACAGTCATATATCGTCAAAATTCCAGCCAGACTGCCCAACTGCCTGACCACCTGACTACCCAACTAATCTGACCATTCCAGTTCATGCCCCCCGATGATCACCGTGTCGCCCGGCTGCACGCCAGCTTCGCGCAGCGCGTCTTCGATCCCCAGGGTTTGCAAGATGCGCTGAAAACGATGCGCGGATTGGTCGTATTCCCAGTAGGTCATCGCCGCGGCGCGTTCGATAGATTGCCCCGTCACGCGGTATCCCTCTGGGATGCGCTCGATCCTGAATTCGCGCGGATCGGCCTCCGGGCGATAGACGGGCAGCTCTTCAGCGGTCAGCACGGGTTCGGGGGGTAATTCCTCTAAGATTTGCTGAACGCGATAGAGAACCTGACGCACGCCATCGCCAGCAACGGCAGAGATGGCATAGGCTTCGTAACCGCGCCCTTCGAGTTCGGCCCGAATTCCAGGCCAGCGTTCCTGCGCTTCGAGCAGGTCCATTTTATTGAAAGCGACGATTTGAGGTTTCTCGGCCAACCTGGGATCGAACAGCGCCAGCTCAGTGTTGATCTGCGCAAAATCCAACAAAGGGTCTTGTGCCAGGCCATCTAACAGGTGGATCAACACACGGGTGCGCTGGATGTGGCGCAAGAACTCATGCCCCAGGCCGACTCCCTGGTGCGCCCCCTCGATCAGGCCAGGGATATCCGCCAATATCAGGGTGGTTTCGCCATCCAATTCCGCCACCCCCAGGTTGGGCTGCAAGGTAGTGAAGGGATAGGGCGCGATCTTGGGCTTGGCGTTGGTCACGGCAGCCAGCAGGGTTGATTTCCCTGCATTGGGCGCGCCCACCAGACCCACATCAGCGATGAGTTTCAGCTCCAGCCGCAGATGACGCTCTTCCGGCGGCTCCCCTTTTTCTGCGATGCGCGGGGCTTTGTTGGTAGAGGTAGCAAAACGAGCATTTCCGCGTCCCCCACGCCCTCCCTTGCAGACAATCAGGGTCTGCCCCGGATCGGTGAGATCACCCAACAACTCACCGGCATCGTCATCGTAGACCAATGTGCCAGGCGGCGCCAGCAAAACCAGATGCTCGCCAGATTTGCCAGATCGGTTATTCACGCCGCCTTTTGCGCCATCCCGAGCGATGAACTGAGTCCTGCGGCGAAAAGAGGACAGCGTATTCAAAGTCGGTTCGACCTGGAAGATCACATCGCCGCCGCGCCCGCCATCGCCGCCGTCAGGCCCGCCGAAGGGGACATACTTTTCTCGGCGAAAATGGACCATCCCAGCTCCGCCGCGGCCAGAGCGCACGTGGATTTTGATTTCGTCAATGAACATAATATTCTCGGAATTCTATCGAATTATATCATTAGGGTGCGTTTCATTTCAGTTGAAGAGAGACCGAAAAAATGGGTGTGCGGGGGGTGTACACCCCCCGCACACCCATTTTTTCGGACCTTCTCAACTCGTCTGAAACACACCCATATCATTAGGGCTATCTTTGTTTTGCTTGTGCTATAATTGCCTCAGTAAATCAACAGGGTAGATAAAACCTATCAGGAGTACGAATTATGACAAAGCGCGACATCCCCGGCATCGTTATCGGTCGGTTACCTATCTATCTACGCGCTATCCAACGGATGGCTCAAGAAGGTCAGAGGGTGACTTCCTCCAAGGAATTGGGGGAACGGCTTGGCGTCTCCGCAGCGCAAATACGCAAAGACCTTTCCCAATTCGGCGAGTTCGGCAAGCAAGGCACAGGCTATAACATCAAGTATCTCAGCGAGCAATTGCGTCGGATACTCAATCTCGATGTTGTGTGGGATATGGCCATCGTCGGTGCGGGAGATGTGGGAAACGCGCTGGCCCACTATCAGGGTTTCCGGGATCGCGGCTTTCAGGCGACGATGATCTTCGACAACGATAGCGGGAAAATCGGCAAGAAAATTGGCAATCTGATCGTCCAGGATATCTCCGAGATGAGCAAAGCTATCCAACAGGCGAGTATCAAAGTAGCCATGGTGGCTACTCCAGCCAATCATGCCCAGGAGGTCACCGACCAACTGGTCGAGGCGGGTGTGAAAGCGATCCTCAATTATGCGCCTATTCAAATCTCGGTCCCCGAAGGGGTGCGCGTCGAATATATTGATCCGGCGACGCACCTGCAGAAGATGTCCTATTATTTGAAATGACAAGAACAGATTGTACCGAAAACAAAGGCGGGGGCGTGCTGCGCACGCCCCCGCCTTTGTTTTCGGGCGTTTCCCAACAGTTAAACCGGGGGCAGATTGCGTTTGATCTTGGCGTAAACCCCAGGCCGGAGGGCTAAAGAAGCGCCTTCTGCTACGCAAGTGGTGGGATTATCTACCAGGTAGGCGGGGACGCCAAGCTCTTTCGTCAACAACTTGTCGATTCCGCGAAGCAACGCCATACCGCCGCAGACCGCGATGCCGCGGTCAATGATATCCGATACAAGCTCGGGTGGGGTTTTTTCCAACACCCGGCGGGCTGTCTCGACGACCTGGCTCAAAGGCTCTTGCACCGCCTCGACCACCTCGCCCGTAGTCAAGGTCAACGGCCTCGGCAAACCCGTCACCGAATCCTGGCCCTGGAACTCGAGGCTCGCTTCCTCATCCTGAGCAACGGCCGCGCCGATTTCGATTTTGATTCGCTCCGCCGTAGGTTGAGCGATGACCAACCCGTATTTGCGGCGGATATAAGTCATGATAGCATCGTCTAGCTGCAATCCGCCAGTGCGCACCGTCTCGGCGGAGACGATGCCATACATGGCCAGCACGGCCGCCTGGCTTGCGCCGCCTCCCAAACAAATGATCATGTTGCCGGTAGGCGTGTGAAAAGGCAAATCCACGCCCAACGCCGCTGCCATCGGTTGTTGGATCAGGAAGACATCGCGTTTGATGGCTTCCAGAGCAGCTTCATGGACAGCCCGACGTTCGACGCTGGTCACCCCATAGGGCACCGACATCATCACCCGAGGCCTGAAAACGCGCACCGGGCTGCTGACCTTCTTGATCAGGTATTCGAGCAATTTTTCGGCGACCTCGTAATCGGCGATGACGCCGTTCTGGAGGGGGTAGGCAACCTCCAGGGATTCAGGAACACGCCCATACATCTCCTGAGCCTCCTGTCCAAGGGAGACGATTTTTTGCTCATCAATGGCAATCGCCACCACCGTGGGTTCCTGCAATATCACCTGTCCGTCCTCAGAAATCCGAGTCCGGACGGTTCCCAAATCGATTCCCAGGTCTTTCGAGAAAAGGGCCATGTAATCCTATTCTTCATCTTCCGTCGTCGGCGACAGCGTCGTGCGAGGGCCGCCGATCCCACGATATCGGCGCACGGCATCCAGGCGCAGCCTGGAGCGGCGCAGGGCGGCCTCCATCTTCAGGTAGGCATCGGAATCGGGCGGAGGGCCTTCAGCCAGGTACTTCTCGGCGCGCTCTCTGGCAGCTTCGGCGCGCGCAACGTCTATTTCTTCGACGTTTTCGGCTGCGTCAGCCAAAATAGTCACGATATCCGGCTGTACTTCAGCGACGCCGCCGGAAACCGTAAACACTTCCTCTTTTCCCTTCGACCGCACTTTTATGACGCCAAATTTCAGCGTGGTCAACAGCGGCGCATGACGAGGGAGGATTCCCATCTCACCTTCCGCGCCGGGCAATACGACTGTGTCCACATCGCCTTCGAAGATCATCCGATCCTGGGAGACTATCTCACAACGAATGGGCATAAAAGTTCTCCGGTGTCACGTGTCACGTGTCAAGTGTCACGTATCTAACGTCCGCGAAACTTGACACCGGAACACTTGAACCTTAAACACTCTCGTCTAGCTTCTCAGCCTTCTCTCGCGCCTCATCAATCGCGCCGACCATATGAAATGCTTGTTCAGGCAGATCATCGCATTTGCCGTCCAGAATTTCCCGGAAACCGCGAACGGTTTCGCGAATGGGAACGTATTTGCCTTCCAGGTTGGTGAATTGCGAAGCAACGAAGAACGGCTGTGAGAAGAATCGCTCGATTTTCCGGGCGCGCGAGACGATGAGTTTATCATCCTCGCTCAATTCGTCTATGCCCAGGATGGCGATGATATCCTGTAAATCTTTATATCGCTGTAAAACCTGCTGCACTTCACGAGCGGTGCGATAGTGTTCATCACCCACTATCAACGGATCGAGGATACGAGAGGTCGAACCCAGCGGATCCACAGCAGGGTAGATGCCTTTCTCGACAATCGAGCGCTCGAGCGCAATGGTCGCATCCAGATGGGTGAAGGTAGCCACTGGCGCAGGATCGGAGTAGTCATCGGCGGGGACGTACACCGCTTGCATAGAAGTGATCGAACCTTTGCGCGTCGAAGTAATACGTTCTTGAAGCTCACCCATCTCGGTTGCCAAAGTTGGTTGATAACCTACCGCGGAGGGCATACGGCCAAGCAACGCCGAGACCTCTGAACCAGACATGCTGAAGCGGAAGATATTATCTATGAATAGAAGTACATCGCGGCCTTGGTCGCGGAAGTATTCAGCCATTGAAAGCGCGCTCAAAGCGACTCGCAATCGCACGCCCGGCGGCTCGTTCATCTGGCCATAAACCATGACGGTATCTTTCATTACGCCCGATTCGATCATTTCTCGGTAGAGTTGGGTGCCCTCACGTGTGCGTTCGCCCACGCCGGCGAAAACCGAGTTGCCCTCGTGCTCCTTGGCAACCGAGCGGATCAATTCCATGATGATGACCGTCTTTCCTACGCCTGCGCCGCCGAAGATGCCGGTCTTGCCGCCTTTGGTGAAGGGGGCGATCAAATCAATCACTTTGACGCCGGTCTCGAAGACTTCCACACGGGTGGATTGTTCTTCGAAGGGGGGCGCCGGGCGATGGATCGGATAATAGAGATCAGCTTCAACCGCCTCGCCGCCGTCGACAGGGCGACCCAAAACATTGAAAACCCGTCCCAGCGTGATCGGGCCAACTGGAACCCGGATAGGCGCTCCTGTGCCATAAACATCAACGCCTCTTTGAAGCCCGTCCGTTGTATCCATTGCCACACAACGGACCCAATTATCTCCCAGGTGTTTCTGAACCTCTAATATCTGGGGCGCGCCGCCGTTTTGAGGAATCTCCAACGCTTCGTAGATTTCCGGAAGTTCGCCTGTTGGAAACTCCACATCGACAACCCCACCCTGGATTTGTAAGATTCGGCCTTTCGCCTTTGCCATACCTACCTCCATTGTCCAGTCAACCGTATGCGGCTGTCAGTGAACAATTTCCCGCTCACTGCCCACTGCCTACTGCTAACTGTTCACTGTTCACTGACTCTTCGCTAGAGCCTCCGCGCCGCCAGCAATATCCAACATCTCGCTGGTAATTGCCTGTTGGCGAGCCTTGTTGTATTCGAGTTGCAAGGCAGCGCTCAACTCAGTGGCGTTTTCTGTAGCGTTCTTCATCGCCACCATACGAGCGGCGTGCTCGCTAGCTAGCGATTCCATCACAGCCTGGTACACCTGCAATGCCGTAAAGCGCGGCACGATTTCATCCAGAATCTGCTCTTGTCCAGGTTCATAAATATACGTCGCCTCGGCCCCTGCATGTGTATCGCCAAACGCTTCTACCCGCCCCTCGCCAGTATCAATCTCCAATGGGAGCAATTTCTTGACTTTTGGGTCTTGTTTGACCATGTTGACGAAGTCGGTATATACCAGATAAACCTCATCAACATTGCCAGACAAAAATTCGTTTACAGCCTGGCGCCCGATGGCTGAAACATCCTCAAACGCCGGAGCAGCCGGAAGATTACTGTATTCAGCTAAAATATCCTGTCGGCGGCGGATCATCATATCGCGTCCCTTGCGGCCAATGGTGATATAGCGCACCGGCACGTGGTAATCCGCAAAATGCTTGATGGTAAAACGAACGATATTGGCATTATATGCGCCCGCCAGTCCCCGATCTCCGCTGATGAGAACAACCAGGGCTTTACCGACCTGGTCACGCTCGACTAACAAGGGATGCAAACTCTTTCGACCAGGTTGAGCGGCGATATGCGTGAGCACTTGCCATGCCTTGGTCGCATAAGGACGAGTGCGGTACATCGCCTGCATGGCTTTCTGGACTTTGCTGGCGCTGACAGCTTGTAAAGCCCGGGTAACCTGGGCGATGTTCTTGACACTTCTTATGCGTAAGAGTACTTCTCGAGCGTTAGCCATATTAGTCTAATAGTCTGACTCACCTCCAGGTTGAGCGGAAAGTATCCAGCGCGGCGCGCAGTTTCACTTGTGTGTCGTCCATGAAACGTCCCTGTTCCTCCAACACCCGCCCAATATCAGGATGAGAAGTATCCAGATAACGATTGAGGGCCTCCTCCCATTCGCGCATCCGGTCGAGGGGGACTTGATCTGCGAAGCCATGCGTGCCCGCGAAGATCGTCATGACCTGATTAGCCAGAGGAACCGGTTCGTATTGATGCTGCTTGAGAATTTCCTGCAAACGTTGACCTCGATTGAGACGGGCCTGGGTAGCTGCATCCAGATCGGAACCGAATTGAGCAAAGGCAGCCAGCTCACGGAAGGCGGCCATATCGAGGCGCAAACGGCCAGCGACCTGCTTCATCGCCTTCGTTTGAGCGTCGCCGCCAACACGCGAAACCGAGAGGCCTACGTTCACCGCCGGGCGAATACCGGCATAGAAGAGGTTGTTCTCCAGATAGATCTGCCCATCGGTGATCGAAATCACGTTGGTTGGCACATACGCCGACACATCGCCAAGCAGGGTCTCGATGATGGGCAGGGCGGTCAGTGAACCGCCAGTGCCCTGTACTTTGGCAATCTTGTAAGCGTCAGCCTGTCCCATGGCTTTGCGGGCTTCGTCTGCATCATGCGCGGAGAGCGGGCCGCCATAGACTTTCCCATTGACGGCATCAGATTCGTTAGCCAGTTGCCCGGGAAAATCTTTGGGCGTGATCACATATTGATCCGCCAGACGAGCGGCGCGCTCTAACAAACGCGAGTGCAGATAGAACAAATCGCCAGGATACGCCTCACGTCCAGGGGGGCGACGCAAGAGCAGCGAAACCTGACGGTAAGCCCAGGCATGCTTGGAAAGATCGTCGTAGATCACCAGGGCATCGCGTCCGGTCTCCATGAACTCTTCCCCCATGGCGCAGCCAGCGTAGGGAGCGATGTACTGCAAAGCAGCCGGCTCCTCAGCCGAGGCCACCACAACAATGGTGTGTTCCATGGCGCCAAACCGCTCTAAGGTTGCCACGGTTCGCGCGACGGCGGCCTTCTTCTGGCCGATGGCAACGTAGATACAAACCAGGTCTTTGCCCTTCTGGTTGATTATGGCGTCCAGGGCAATAGCTGTCTTGCCGGTCTGGCGGTCGCTGATGATCAATTCGCGCTGACCCCGCCCAATGGGGGTCATGGAGTCGATGGCTTTGATCCCAGTCGCTACAGGCGTATCAACGTCTTTTCTCTGCACTACCCCGGGGGCGATGCGCTCGATAGGACGATACCCATCGAATTGGATTGGGCCTTTGCCGTCAATGGGCTGTCCCAGGGCGTTGACCACGCGGCCAACCAGACCGCCTCCCACTGGCACAGAGGCAATGCGGCCGGTGGATCGCACAGTCATCCCCTCTCGGACGCCGGCGTATTCACCCATGATGATGATGCCCACGGTATCTTTTTCCAGGTTGAAAGCGATCCCTATCACGCCATTCTCGAACTGCACCAATTCTTGGGAACGGACTTCCGATAGACCAGTGGCGCGGGCGATGCCGTCCCCAGCTTCCAGCACTGTGCCAATATCGCGGATCTCGTATACGGGCTGAAAGGCTTCGATTTGCTGTTGAAGGTCTGTAGTGATTCGTTTAATCAGATCAGACATCTTTCCTCCGGGGCAAAGGAGTGTGTTTCCAGAACTACCGAAAAGAGATGCGCCTCTCTTATCGGGGAGTATGTGTTATTCTGTAAAACCTTTCACAGTGGCTGCGTCCAGGCGTTCGAGCAAGGCCACCAGCAATTCCACCGCGTTGTCGTAATCGCGACGGTGAATGATCGAGCTATCCGAATGGATGTGACGGGCGGCCACCGCGAGAACCACAGTGGGGACTCCCGTCTTGAACATATGGATCATGCCGCCATCGGTAGCGCCCCCCTCCACATACGATAATTGCACAGGGATTTCGAGTTCTTTGGCGGTAGCGATCACGAAATCGCGCAGTTTCAGGTTGGGGATCATCCTGGCGTCGTAGATCAACACCGAGGGGCCACCGCCTAATTTGACGGATGACTCTTCCGGCTTGATGCCGGGCACGTCGCCGGCAATATCAATTTCGAGGATAATGGCGACATCAGGATTTGCGGACCAGGCGCTGGTCGCCGCCCCCCGCAGGCCGACCTCTTCTTGAACCGTGGCGACGCCAACGACAGTGTTGGGGTGGTCCTGTTCCTTGAGTTTCCCTAACGCTGAGACAATCAACGCTGTCCCTATGCGATCATCGAAGGCTTTCGACATGAAAGTCTCGCCGCCCGCCAGGGGAACAAAATCAGCGCGCGGGATGACAGGATCACCCACCCTGACGCCGATCTCGTCCACCTGTTCCTGGCCAGTCGCGCCGATGTCAATATACATCTCTTTCTTTTCGACGACTTTTTTGCGGTCTTCCGGGGTGAGCATGTGCGGCGGCTTCGCGCCAATCACGCCGACTACATCTCCCTTGCTCGTCTTGATCACCACCCGCTGACCGAGCAGAACCTGATCGAACCAGCTGCCTAAGGGCAAAAAATGAAGAAACCCTTCCTTGGTGATATGCTTGACCATGAAGCCGATCTCGTCCATGTGTCCAGCCAGCATCACGCGGGGGGTTTCGGCGCGGCCTGGTTTTTCACAGATCAGATTGCCAAGCTTATCTTCGGATAATTCCCCCAGGGGTTTCAGGTGTTTGCGTAACACGGCCCGGATGGGGGCTTCGTATCCGGGCACGCCGTGCGCTTCGGTAAGTTCTTTCAATAACTTGATGGTTGCATCCATGTATGGTCCTTTGAAATAAAGTGGCTACTTGTCGCCTTTTCCGACGGTCAACAAGCTGACAAATGATACTCGAAAGAATACGGATTGTCTAGTTTTTGCTATGCAAAGTACTGCAACGCCAGCCGGATGCGCTCTTCGACGTCGTCGGGGGCGTCCCTGGGGATGCTCTGTACGGCGGACTGGGCTTCGACGACGCTATACCCCAGAGCTACCAGGGCTTCGACAACCTGGGTGTCGGCGTCGGCAAAGCCGGCAATGGCCTCCAGTTCGCCAGGCGTTTCGATCCGTCCCTGGAGATGGAGCAAAACTCGTTGGGCGGTTTTGGCCCCGATCCCGGGCACGCGCGTGAACATCTCGGGCTGCTCTGAAACTACCGCCCGGCGGATGGCGGCGGGGTTCAGCGTCGAGAGGGTCGCCAGAGCAAGGCGCGGCCCGACGCCGTTGACACCTAACAGCAGGACGAAATATTCCCGCTCCTCGGCGGTGGCAAAACCATATAAAGTCAGCGAATCCTCACGCACAGCCAGATAGGTATGCAGCGATATCGTCTCCCCTGCTCGCAAGGTCTGGCGTAGGAGCTCTGGGAGGAAGACGAAAAGACCCACTCCGCCGACAGTAATCACCACTCGATCCGATTTTACATCCGTTACGCGCCCGGTAATATTTGCGATCATGGATAAACTCCCTGAAGAGCCTCACTCCTGCAGATTAGCCAGCCGATAGCTGTGCAAATGGCAAATGGCTACAGCCAAAGCATCCGCGGCATCGTCGGGCTTTGGAATATCTTCCAGCCCTAGCAAAGCGCGGATCATCTGTTGTATCTGCTTTTTATCCGCGTTGCCGTATCCTACAACGGCCTGTTTGACCTCCAAGGGGGTGTATTCCGCAACAGGAATCTGGGCTTCCGCCAGAGCCAGGAGGGCCACACCCCGGGCCTGTCCGACGCTCATGGCTGTGCGCACATTGCTTTGAAAAAACAGCTTCTCCACCGCGCTGCTATCTGGTCGGTGGAGAGAAACGATCTCTTGGATTTGATGATAGATCTGGAGTAAGCGCTGGGGCATAGTATCCTGCGCGGGAGACCGCACCACCCCAAAATCCACGGCGAAGAGCCTGCCCGTATCATCCTCACGTACCAACCCATACCCTGTCGTCGCCGTACCAGGGTCAATCCCCAGGACCAGCATAAATGATCAATCCGCCGAGAAGGCCGCCAGGGCCTCATCGGTGATATTCAAATTCGAGTAGACGTCCTGGACATCATCCAGATCCTCTATCTCTTCGATGACCTTCAACACCTTGACGGTTTGATCAACTTTCAGGTCTATCGCCTGTTTAGGAATCATGCGCAGACCGGCCTCATGGAATTCGATGCCCGCGCCCTCGAGTAATTCGTAGACCGGTTTGAAGGAAGATGCATTGCCGATGATTTCGATCTCATCGTCGTCACTGATCACATCATCCGCGCCGCCCAGGACCGCCAACTCGAAGATTTTTTCCTCGTCATTCCCCTTTGCGGGAATCGTGAAATAGGCCGACTGTGCGAATTGCCAGGCCACTGAACCGACCTCGCCCATACTGCCGCCATGATGAGTCAGGACATGGCGAAGGTCGGCTACTGTGCGATTGCGATTATCGGTGGCGCACTCGATCATCAAGGCGACGCCAAAGGGGGCATACCCTTCATAGGTGATCTCTTCGAAAGCCGCGCTGTCTTTATCTTCGCCGGTGCCGCGCCGGATGGCGCGTTCGATATTTTCTTTAGGCATGTTGGCTGATTTGGCGCGGGTGATTGCTAAACTCAAGGCGGTATTCATTTCTGGGTCGCCGCCCCCTTTTCGGGCCGAGATGGCAATTTCTCTGGCAAGTCTGGTGAAGATTTTGCCTCGCTTGGCGTCTTCGGCGCCCTTTCTACGTTTAATGGTAGACCACTTCGAATGTCCAGACATAACCTGACTCCTCTTTTTTTGTCACAAATTGTGAAATACACGTAACTGCTCAGCCATCGAACGGATTAGCCCGAAAAAAGGGTGTGCGAAGGGGGCTGCGCCCCCTTCGCACACCCTTTTTTCGGGAACTTCCCCGTTTGGCTGAGTAGTTACAAATACACTTAGCAATGTCTCGATTGGTCGAACCCGCCCGAAGGTTATCCTCAAAAGTACAAAGCGCGCTAAAAAACCTTCGGGACGGTTCTCCGATTCGAATGTGGAATTGTCAAGAATATATCCACTGAGAAGGCTTTTATCTCAAGAGAAGATTATACCTCGACAGCCCCGGTTCGTGTGTCCGAAAATTGGGCGTTGGACTTCCTGAAAAAGGTTTGTGAGCGCGCACCTTGCCAAAGCAATCCGGGTACGATATAATCCCGCCGCATGCTCGGGATGTAGCGCAGTCCGGCTAGCGCGCGCCGTTCGGGTCGGCGAGGTCGTGGGTTCGAATCCCACCATCCCGACTATCGGTACATCATGAAAGAGATTGGAAGCCCATCCCCTGGCGACCCGAGGACGGGTCTTTGATCCTCTTTCGTGAAGTCCCGACTATCGGTACATCATGAAAGAGATTGGAAGCCCATCCCCCGGGCGACCCGAGGACGGGTCTTTGATCCTCTTTCGTGAAGTACTGACTGTAGGAAAACGCCAAAGGGAATGACCTTGGGCGTTTTGATTTTATATAGCACTAGGTCATGCTTCCATCGGTCACGAGACAATTTTCGTTTTCCCGAGCACTTCCTGGATGATACTATCAGGCGTCAATCCCTCTGCTTGAGCCTCGAAGTTCAAGAGCAGCCTGTGACGTAGAGCAGGAGCGGCCATCTCCCGCAAATCTTCTGCGGCGAGGCTGGCGCGTCCATCCAGTAAGGCGTTGACTTTTCCTCCCAGGATCAAAGTTTGCATGCCGCGCGGGCTGGAGCCATAGCGGACATAACGTCGCACCAGAACAGGGGCGTTGTCATCATCAGGGTGCGTGACGCGCACTAATTGAGCTGCATAAGAGGTAATATGTTCTGGCACTGGAACCCCGCGAGCTAACGCTTGCATAGCAATCACATCGGATCCGCTGGCGACTGGCCTGGCTTGAGGGAGTCCTTCACCTGTGGTGCGATTGGCGATCTCTACCAGCTCTTCGCAGGAAGGAAATGCTACATTCAACTTGAAGAAGAAGCGGTCGAGTTGGGCTTCAGGCAGCGGGAAGGTGCCTTCCATTTCGATCGGGTTTTGCGTAGCCAGCACGAAGAATGGCTCACTCAATTTATGCGTCGTCTTCGAGACAGTAACAGAATGTTCTTGCATGGCCTCCAGCAACGCCGATTGCGTCTTAGGGGTAGCGCGGTTGATCTCGTCGGCTAAAAGTAAGTTTGCAAACACCGGCCCGGCTTCGAAGCGAAACATCCTGTTTCCTGATTCATCTTCCACTAGGATCATCGTGCCAACTATATCGGCGGGCATCAAGTCTGGGGTAAACTGGACACGACTGAAAGTGCAATCGAGTGCTTGAGCCAGCGTGCGAACCAGCATAGTTTTGCCCAACCCAGGCACGCCTTCCAAGAGCACATTACCTCCTGAAAGCAAAGCGATCAACGTGTGGCGGATAAGCTCGCGCTGCCCAACGATAACTTTACTCACCTCTTCTTCGATAGATCGAGCCAGGGTCAGGAATTTTTCCAGGGTGATCGCCCGAAGATCGTTTATTGTCGTCATAATTATGCCTCCTTAGGATGATTGCCATGGCATGCGCCAACGACGAATGGCAATATCGAATGGCCACAGAATCGCGGCCGCAGCCAATAAATAGGGCCAAAGAGGAATTACCTTCGAAATTTCTATAGGATTTGCAGCTTCGGCTTGATTTCGAAGTATCTCCTCAGAAAGAACCTGGCCACCGGTGATGGTCGCCAGGGTGGCAAGATAAGCTTCGCCAGAACCATCAGAGAAAAATTCTCGAGAATAATCTATGACAAAGCCTGCCTCAGCCCGACGTGCTTGCTGTTCGGCCATTTGAACGACCATAACGTGATAAGGACCGCTCATGGAAACTTTCACGGACTGTTGGTATCGTCCGGGAAACGCTTCTAACAATGGGATTTCCGAACTGACTCCATCCGGGGCAATGATCGTAACTGTGGTAGGCGCAAGGGAGATAGGGCGTCCGGCATCGTCAAGCGATTCAGCGGTAATGGCCACAGTTTGACCGTTGACCGCCGTCGAAAGACGCAACTGACCCAAGGAAGGATCAGGGAGCGTATAGATGATCGTCTGCGCCCACAACCTGCCGAAATCCTCCCAGGTCAACCAGTCATTGGCCCATACTTCACCCAGGTCGGATGTCCAGGCTACGCAACGCCCTAGGCCATACTGCCAGACTGCCAGAATGGGGTCTCCATCTCCAGTTTGTAAAATCACTTCCGCAGATGATTTGGGTTCGAGAGCATGATAGCCACTCAGCATGGGCATCGAATCAAGGAGAAGGCCAACCAAAATTGGGTGAATATCGCCAACTTCAGGCGGAAACGCTCCCTCCGTTACTGGCGCTTCACTGATGCGAGCAGCTTCTTCGGCCATCAGAACGGGTAGCGTCTCAGCAGTCTCCACGCTATAAAATCGCCCGTGCCCCCATTCAGCAAACTGGGTAAGAAGCTCCACGTCGGCGTCTTTCCCAAACGCGATCGTGGAAAGCGTAACTTTTTGCTGTCGGGCTTCGTGAATAACTTGTTCATAATCACCAATCTCATGCTCGATGTCGCGGCCATCGGTCAGCAAGATCGCATACCTAGCCCCGGTCGTCGTCGCGACGAGCGCTGGTAGACCCTCATCGAGGGCGGCTTTGATATTCGTTCCCTTCATTGTCGTGATCTGTGCAATTTGTGTGTGGATCGCCGCCAGGTAAGCGCCCGATCCCACCTGTTTGAAATTGATGATCCATTCCGGGGTATCGCTGAAAACGAGAATGCCTAAATAATCCTCTGCCTCTAACGCCTGGCTCGCCAGCACCGCTGCCTGACGAGCGAGGGCGATCTTTTCGGGGCTATCGAACATAGATCCACTGAGATCGGCCATACTGTCAGAGTTGTCAATAATCAATAGCAAAGTCACCTGGCCTTGCTCTGGTTTGGGAGGTGGTTTCATCTCCAACGGGCGCACTGTTTCTAATAGAGTGCCCTTATCGCCCGCCAGGATATAGCTGTGCGAGCCCCCTGTGGTGATCAACCCGCGGCCCTCGTCATGCACGAAGGACTCGATCAGCGCCATTTGTTCCAGGGAGAAGTCATTGGCGCCAACATCCTCCAGCAAGATGACCTGATAGTTAGCCAGATCGGACATTCGGGTTGGCAATTCGGCTGTGCTCAGCACATCGAATTCGATTCCGACCGTTTGGAGAACACTATGGAATACCTCATTGGGCTGATTGGATACAATCAAAATACGCGGCGCGGGATACACCTGGGCAACCACACTGGCAGTGTTGTTCTGAGGCACCCCATCGCTGGCGGCGGAAACTTCCAAAGTAAGCCCAATCAACCCTGCCTCCCTTGCCGTTTGTTGGAAGCGGAATGTGTTGAGGCCTTCCGCAAGCCTCACCTCACGCTCCGCGATGACGATATCCTTTTCGCTAAGCCGCAACGTGGCCGATGTTCCGAATGAAGCAGTGATCTCGACTTCAGCGTCGAAGGCCTGTCCCTCGTAAAGGATCGGCGGCACGGTCAGCAGATCCAGACGCACATCTTCCATGGATAGCTGAGAGGAGATATACCAGACATCTACCGGAACGTCCCTGACAGCTAGTCGCCGGGCAGCCTCCTCGGCAGAACCATGGGTTTCCTGTCCATCGGAAATCAAAATGACCCTGCCTTGCCCGGCGCCGATGATCTGGCCAGCAAGGTTCAAGGCTGATTCGATGTTGGTTGCCTCGCACTCGGAATCCTCAGCAATCTCACTATCACCGGGAGTCGCCAGCGGGCGAGTTGTTGCGCAGAAAGCATTCAGAATCGCCGCGGGATAGATTGTTAATAGCTGCTCTACGACCCGAAGCGCCTGCGCCTGCCCGGATTCATTCAAGGAAGCAGATTGATCTTCCAAAATGACGATGGTTTGGCGGCTCCCTCCTTCACCCAACACAGGTTCGGCAACCGCCAGAACCAGCAAAGCCAACAAAAGCCAGCGGATGAGGATAGCCAGCCATGAGCGTGAAGCGCGCCGATACGCCAAGAAGACCGCCAACCCTGCCAACGCAGGCCAGATCCATAGATATTCGGGGTGACGAATAGTTACCGCCATGCCAACCAACTTTCAATTGCCAGGATGGCTAATAGCGCAAAAACCAGCCCAGGCCAGATTTCGACATCACTCTGCAAACTAACCGGTTCTGGCAATGCAACCACGCTTGCTTCTGGCGCAACCCGGGGATTCAAATCCGACTCGATAGATGCGCCAACATTCACAGCAAAACGCTCCTCCCACCTGTTCCCCGAAGCATCCAACCCGCGCGCGGTGTACAGGCCGGGGGAAAACACCCCCGGGAATATCGGGTCGAACCCAGGTTCGAGCACCCATTCCTGGCCATCCGCGCCCATCACACGAATATCCTCCTGGAAACGCCCAGGGGATACGCTGTATGCCAGACCTGGTTCGAGCGCGGTCGGGAAATGCCTGGCTGCCAATTCGGTAAGAATGTTGGATAGCAATATCGGAAAGGCTAACTTCTCTGGCAAATTACTATCCCGTAAGTCGAAGGCCAAACCTACCAGCGTCGTTTCATCTGTGCGGCCCCTGAAGATCACGGGCTTCCCATCGGCGGTGGACACCACCACGCTGGCCCAATCTGGCAAGCTCAAGGGTGTGAGCTGATCCACTCGCAAGGCGCGCCAGTCGATATCAGCCGCCAGGGGGTCGGCAGCAGGCTCGGTAATCGGACTCAGATTTGCATGTGGTTCTCCGGCCTCGATGAGCGCATTTTCAATCGGGGGGTTGACAATCAGGACGCTGCCCTTGGGTAATTTTTCGGGAAGATAATCCATGAAGATATACAGATCGTCTCCCGAAGCCGGATGATAGTCTTGCGGCGTGACAGCCCGCAGGACGACTTGGGGGAAGGCTGACAGGCCGTGCTGCAGGGCCTCGATGGCGTTGCTTTCCCCCTCTGGGTTGGTCTGTGGAGCGACGAGCAGGGTTTTGACGAGTGGGGCCTGGCCAAGCACCAGAGTGGCCTGGTCATCATCGGACAAGGCATCTGCGCCAACCAGGAATACTTCGATGAACTCCACATCCGGGGTGAATGTCCAGATTTGATCGAATATCCCACTGGCCGGAATATTCAAATCTCTCTGCTCCGCCTGCAACCCATCCACCGACAGCTTTAAGGTGCGCTCGACATCCTGATTTGCATAATTGACCGCTCGCATCAAAACCTGGGTTTCACCGGAGAGGAGCGGTCGGGAAGTAAGCGCAACAATGGCAACATTCTCGACCTCCTGTTGGCCCATCCCATCGTCGTTCGAATTGATGATCTCCCATTCGGGTTGAACGTACATCACGGGGGTCAAGGCGGGGCTCAAATCAGGGATCGCCGCATCGCTGAGGACGATGATCCGATTCTCTCGAACAGGATCAACAACAGCATTGGCTAACATCAGCGCGCCTCGCCATTCTGCGCCCACACCGATCGGTTTCGACAAAGCGATCAACTCACGCGCCCAGGACCACTCCTCGAAACTGCCCCGACTCAAGATGGTCGAGGTTGCCCGCATTTCGATCACAACGAAGGTATCTCCCTCCGATAGGGCAGCCAGCAGTTCTCCTGCCCTGGTTTGCGCAGCAGAAAAACGTGAGGGCTGGATGTCGGTAGCTGCCATCGAGGTGGTTGCATCGAGAATAAGGATTAAATTTCGTTCGACGTCCCCAGCAAATCCCGACAGAACCGGCCGCGATAGGGCTAGCGCCAGCAAGACTGCAATGACAAGATGAATCAACAACAATATCGAGAAGACAACACTGCGCAGACGAGAACCATGCACCTCTTTTTCAGCCCAATACCATAAGAGCAGGCTCGATATACGCGTGACTTTGCGTCGCTCACGCAATAAGTGCAAAAGCACCACAACGGGCAGCATGCCGAGGAAACCGAAAGCAAGAGGAGTCAGGAACGACATCGAAGTCTTTAGCGTCCTTCCAAGAGACGGCGCTGGTGGAGCATAGGGACAATCAACCGTTCAAGGGACTGGTCGCAGGTGAAACGCGCATAAGATGCTCCAGCCAAGAAGCATGAATGCTCGATCTGATCGCACCAGGCAGAGACACGACGCTTGTATTCAGCCAGTGTTTTCGCATCGAGATCATACATCATCTGTTGACCAGTTTCACTATCTTCCAAAGCCAGATTGCCGCGCAAATCCGGTTCGAGTTCGCGAGGGTCGAGGAGATGCAAGATCAACACCTGCCAGCGTGGCAAGATCAGTCCGCGAAGAGCAATATCGAGGGGCTCTTTGGTCAACAAGTCAGATATCATCACCAACAATCCACCCCGTGGAGTCCGATCAGCTGCGGCGCGCAGTGCGGCCGTAATCGAAGTGTGTTCCACGATAGCCAAATTGCTGATAAATCTCAGCACCTCCGTGAAGCGCGTCCGCCCCTGGATAGGCCCAAACGAGTTGGCGATCCCCGTCGAAAAAGGGCTGATCACAGTCTTGTCCCCATGAGCCAGGGCGATATACACCAACGCGGCTGCCAAACGCTGCATTGCCAGCATTTTCGTCGGTTGGCCGAAATCCATAGACTGGCTGCAATCGAGCAAGAAATAGACAGTCACATCTTGAGGAGCATCCCCCAACCTGACGAGAACATCATCGCTGCGAGCCGCAGCCGGCCAATCCACGAAGCGCAGATCATCGCCAGGGGTGTAATCGCGGTGACCGCTGAACTCAGCCGCCGGGATATAGTGCAGGCTGCGGTGTTCACCAGCAATTCCCCCGCGCAAGAATCTCTGCGCATACAAAGCAATACGTTCCATGCGGCGCATGAAACGTTCGTCGAATATCTCGGTGACCGTCTCCTGTCGAGAATCACGGTCGAGGCGAAAAATATGTTCGAATCGCATCCGTCAAATTCCTCGGGAATATGAGCAAGTCATATCCCGTCCGGGATAACTCCTCCTGGGTATTCTGTACTGGGATAAATCCCGCTTGACTCGCAAAGGAGATCGAAGGCGGCCCTTCGGCCGGTCCGGTAGCAGGCTTCCCACCAGTCTCAGCGGGATCGAGTTCTACGGATAGCACTTCCGTGTTTAGAGAATCGAGAACGATCTCGCTGCTGGTTTCCTCTTTCGATTCACTGATTTGGTTCCCAACGCTTGCGGCGAGGCCTCCACCTGGCTGATCTCCGGCCTGCGCTCCGCCTGCCTGGACATCCCCAGCCTGGAGGCTGCTTGCCATTCCACTCGACGGCTGATCGCCAGGAGCTGGACTGCTATCACCACCCTGATTCATTGTAGCCATGCTCTCAGCCAGGTCTTCGAGGGCGCGGGCTGTCAAGCCTGGGGTTTCCCCCTTCAAGGCGCGTCCGGTCTTAGTTAGCTCGCGCGCCAGATCGGGGTCAGCTTGTTCCAAAGCAGCCGAAGCCTGCTCCAAAGCTTCGCCTATCGCCTGGATATCTTGGTTTGCGACTGCCTCTACATATGATGCCATATTTTGGGCTAACTGGGGGTCAAAGAGCGTCATCAAGTCCGCAGCTTGCTGGAGGGTTTCGGCGGCAGCCGCATAGTCATTGGCAGCTACATTATCCGAGAGCTGTTCGATCATCTCAGAATATAGCGGTGAAATTTCGGATAATTTTTTGGCGCCATCCAGCAAGGCCTGAGCAGCTACGCCAGTGCCATCGAGCACACCAGCTGTGCGTAACAACTGGTTGGCAAGGTCTGGGGCGAATTGCGCAATAGGGTCAGCCGAGGCGCGCATCGCCTTGGCCAGAGAATCTAGGGTGGCATCCGAAAGGTTACCACTCTGATCAGCCATACGCCGCAGAGCTTCGGCGGCGGATTCTGGATCTCCGTGCTGAAGCGCGCCCACCAAATCCGCAGCCATGGCCTCATCACCGAACGCCTCCGCCAGAATTTGCATGGCTGCCTGGGCGGAGTTGGCCGGCATTTTGGCAGCATCGCTTTCATCGGCTTTTTCAGTAGTATCCCACTCGAATGGATGTGTAAGCCGAGGATTGTCCGCCAAGCTACTCAAAGGTTCGCCCACGAACGGCGGCAGTGTCTCCAAAGCAGGCCGGGATTCTGACGCAAAACCGAGTGAAGCGTAAAATGCCCCTCCAAGAATGATAAACGTAGCCAGCAACGATTGGATTTCGAGCCACGGTATTCGAGGCCAGCCTCTGACCTCCGCACCTATACGCTGCAAAAGACCGATAGCCTGGGCCAGGAGTAGACCTTGTAGATACGTCAACGGCGTCCTGGCGCTCTCTACCTCCAAGGCCGCTGTGGACTGGTCGAAGAGGGTAAAGCGCGCGTCCAGACGGCGGGCGAGGCGTCCAGCAGGTAGCTTTCTCCAGGTTGCCCAAATGACGCCAGCTACAAGAAACGAAAAGCTGCCGAAAGGAATGAGGTAACCATAGCCGGGAGCAAACAAATCCATTAGCAGTTTTCCAAGGCCGAAAATGAACACAGTAATCCATAAAGACCGCAAGAGCAAGCGGTTCGTCCGACGCAGTTTCAAATCCCGCCCAATCAAGGTGAGCATTTCTCGAACGCCGGTATGAGGTAGCGTTTCTAATCTCTGACGATCCACTTCGATAGAACGTGGGAGAGACTCGAACTGAGCAATTTCAAGTGCGCCTCTTCTCGCAAGCAGATGAGATCCTGCGTACATGGATAATCCCACGCCGGTAATGACTGCCGCCTGGATCATGATCGCCTTCGAAATGGGATTAAAGATCAGATGGATAATCGTCACCAAGGCCGTCGTAACCGCCTCAGGTAGCGAAAAGGCGAATGGCAATATCAGCGCCTGCGAAGCCATCTCGGCTATTAGCGCTAAGGATAACGAAAGTAAGCCGCCCACAACCAGGGGAATACTCCACCAACGAAATCCGGCTGCCCATGAACGAACTGCAAGTAGGATCAAGCCCATCAGCGCCAGGATGATAAGCGGACTCCAACGCGCTCCGACCTGCAACCGACTGAAATATCTCTGGATTCGAACCATCCTCTCACCATCAATTCCACCAGGCTCGAAGACAAGTTGATCTGGCAATTCAGTGGTCTGGAACAGCCCATCGAGAAATGAGCTTACGGAGGCGATTACCGGCTGGCGAAAAGAGGCGTACCGACCAGCCGGTTGGCACAGGGGAATTTCCTGAGATATCTCGCCAGCACTCAGTTCTACGATCACCTTGATATCTTGCTCCAAACATTCAGGCCAGGATGCCACCAGCCTTTCAGCGATTTGGTCTTTGGCCTCCTGGTCGAACCTTTGTTTCAATAAGCCCAGATCGAGATCGTATCTCAGCCCTGCCTGCTCCCCCTCTAACCAGGCAAATAACGCATCAATGGCGCCCTCGACCTGCAATTGCGTCCAATCAGCGGAGATCAAAATATTGACCAGCTCAATCCAATCATCATCGGTGAGATGTTCGACGGCGTTTTCCAACATCGTTCGAGAATCGGTCGGCGCCTGATCTGAAATCCCAAACCGGATCAACCCCTGGAATAACTGCGGCAATACATCACTGTAAATTTGATTCTCTTGCAACAGACTTTTTAGAACGATGGGGTCCAACAGGAGGCGTTCGACATTGAAACCCACCAAAGTGGCGATCAAACTAATAACCAACGCAATCGCCAAGATCAGCGCGATCATCTTCATGAACAAGTCGAAGAGTTTCTTCGCCAACATCACACCAGGCCCGATTCAGTCTTGTCAGAAGAATATTTGAAGTTACGCCAACGTAAATACAGATTCCACACGAGGATTAGCCCACCCAGGATCAACAGACCAGCGGTGATCTTTCTGTTTAGAGAATTGATCCTGTGGCGCATCTGCCGGGCTAGTTCCACTCCTTGGGAATCTCCTAAAGCGATAAGGCGAGTTGTGGTCTCATCCAGGGCTATGCGCGCGGCTTCGATTTGACCAGTCGCCAGTAAACCGGTCACCCGATTTAGTTCCTCCCGAACGGACAGAACTTCCTGCGCCCTGGCCTGGTATGCCGATAACTCCTCATCTCGCGAGGAATCATCGAGAGCGGCATAGGCCTGGCGAGCCTCGGCAACCAACACCAGAACATCGTCATACAGATGATCTTCCAAAGCCTGGCGCGCTTCAGCGACAAACTCCCCGGCATCCCGACCTTGTTCGGCGACATTCACAAGGGAACTTGCTTGGGAAGCATCTTGCCCGCTGGCTTGCATAATATGAATGGCTTGGTTTAGTTCGGTCACTGCGGCAGTATATGCCCCCATATTGAGTAATTCTTGCGCATACGTCAGGTCATAATCAACGAAGATGTTTCTCTGCCAATGCCCCGCCACGAAAGTATCCAGCGAATCTTCCCAGAGCGTTTCAAGCTCCCGGGCCGACACCCCATACGTGCTCTCGATAGCTGAACGATAACCAGGTTCAATCTCGAAAGCTGACAACAGGCGCATGAAATTCGAGAGGCCATATCGTTCGATCAAATATGAAGCCAGGGCGTAACTTTCAGCATAGGTAAGTTGGGGATCCTCGAGAACGATATCCGGTTGAAACAACTCAGCCCAACTAAATTGCAATTTTTTTTGATGCGCATTACGTAGGGCGCTCAACTTCCCCTCGATATCAGCGGCTTTCATTCCAGCATAGTATTCCCCAAATCCAACCGCCAGAGGCCAGGGCAACTGATCGCCTGTAAGATCGGCAACGAAATATCGAGCAATCCCGGCCCGCATGATAGCTGCCAGGGTTTCAGGATTCCTATTTGGTATTCGAGAAACAATCAGGCTAATTTCATGACTATCTGGATTCTGCAATGCCAACCCGTTATCTTTAGCAATCAGGTTGGTAGTAAGATATGCCTCGGCATCCAGGTACAGGCGTATAAGGATTGGGGTTTCAGGGTGATGGCCAGTCGTTTCCGCTAGAGTAGAATAGAGCGGGTCAATGAAACCAGCTATGGATTGGCATAACTCGGCGTCGCCTTCGGAATATAGGATCGTAAAATATGCCGTGTCCAGCCAATCCCACGATAAGGCTTGAGCCGATTGCACTGACAAAGCCTGAATTGTCGAACAGATACCAAGAGCCAGGGAGAAGATGAGGGATTTCTTTTTCAAAGGTTCATCCTCTCAAGCTGTCTTATCCCACCGAACTCCTTAAGGGAGCATCTTCTTACAAACAAAGCAAGATATCACCGCTGAGCACCCATCACCCTTGCATCGGGTAGGTGATGAAAGAGAAAAGTATCTTGACATTATACCTTAGCGGACTCAATGTTCTCTGCGGTTGGTTTCTTGTCGGTTTGAGGCGAATCTTCATTTGGCAGTTACATTCAGGGACAGTCAATTTCCTTTACCCTATTGAAATGAGCATATAATGTGCCATTGAATGAGCCGCCACATCCATACGCTGTGTAATTGTAATAACCCATCGGGATGGTGAATTCTCTTTCCTGATCTGGCTTGAAAGTAAATACATAGACGCTTGGCCCGGTGAGTATCATCGTCATGTAGCCGCCTGTATCATTCTCGATGGTGAAGTTGACCAGATTCAACATCTTCCCCCCATCCAGTGTGTCTTCAGGATCCTGCTGGCCAGCATGGGCTTTATAACCACAATCTGGGACTTCGATCGTCTTTTGGGTGTTCAAGTCAATCTCCCCTTTGACAAAGGTGCCACACGCATAATATGTATAATCATATACGCCCTTGAGCGGTGTATAGGATTTCGTCTCGCCAGCTCTGACATGCAAATAGTAATAGGCAGGGCCAGTTAATTTCAGCCAGATATCTCTATCGCTATCGTTTTCGATGGTCAGCCTGACAACATCTTCGGCGAAAACAATATCCTGAGGTAATGCTGCTGCGAACAAAAACGAAGCCAGCGTCACCAGGAAAATCATCCCACGGAAAAATCGCTGTGTTCTCATCTCACGACTCCTGAATCAAATTGGTAAATATTCTCAGTAATTCACAAAAACGATCAGGAGCCAGTCCCCGGGCGACCCGCGGACGGGTCTTGGATCCTTTTTCGTGAAGTACTGATTCTCAGATTTTTCGGGTCAATCCGTTCAATGACTGGGCAATGACGATTGTTCTCGAATATCGTAGTGCAAAGACCAGAGGCTGTCAAGGATGAAAAGAAAGCTGTTCTACTTCGAAGTCGGCAAGCGCGGCATCTCTGGCCCTTCGATGCCCAAATATTCAGCCAGGGCTGCGCGCGTGGCTATGCGGTCATCCCAGGGATATTCTATCTCCCCAAAGCACATGGATTGCTCATGAGCCTTGCCGCACATCATGACCAGGTCGCCAGGTCGGGCCAGGCTAAGCGCAAAGCGAATGGCCTCGCCCCGGTCGGGCACGCGCCAGAAGGTCTCCCCTTCCACGCCGCCTCTGCTCACGGCGCCGGCAGCCATTTCGGCCAGAATGTCATCCAGCGATTCAGTGCGTGGGTCCTCGGCGGTCAGCACGGTCAGGTCAGCCCGTTCAGCCGAGACTTGCGCCATCAACCGCCGCTTCACACGGTCGCGCAAGCCCGCTGAACCGAAGACAGCGATCACATTTCCGCCAGTCATGGCTCGCGCCGCTTCTAAGGCACGTTTCAAGGCGTTGGGTGTGTGAGCGAAGTCCACGATGACCATAAAATCTTGCCCAAGATCAACAGGTTCCATCCGGCCTGGTATCCCCTCCAAAGCGGCAATCCCGGTGCGGGCCGCGTCCGGGTCAACCCCTATGCCAACCACGGTCGCTCCCACCGCAGCCAAGAAATTGTAGACGTTGTACCCCCCCAGCAGGCGCGTTTCAGAATCGAACGAAAATTCCGCGCCCACAATTCGAAATCTCAATCCACTTGAGTGATGGATGATCCTTTCGGCGCGGAGGTCCGCCTGGCCAGATAAGCCATAGCTGATTTGACGGATGGGAGGGAGGGAAATAGATTTCAAATACTCGTATGATTGGTCATCGCGATTGAGGACGGCCAGGCGGATATTCGCGCGGGATTTTGGGTTGGTCTCTGCCAATGAGGAGATGAGGCGTCCCTTGGCTTCCCGGTAGGCCTCATAACTGCCATGATAATCGAGATGCTCGTGGGTAATATTGGTCACCACCCCAATATCGAATTCACAGGCCGCCACCCGATCCTGCGCCAGGCCATGGGAGGTGGCTTCCAGCACGACATGTGTCAAGCCAGCCGCGACCATTTGGGCCAGATAACGCTGCACATCGGGAGCCTCAGGCGTGGTGACGTGGAACCCCGTGTCCAGGACTTGATCGCCGATCACGGCGCTGACCGTGGAGATCATGCCCGCCTCGAAACCGGCAGCCTTCAGGATTTGGAAGATGAAATTCGACGTGGTGGTCTTCCCATCCGTGCCGGTCACGCCGATCACCGTCATCTTGCGGGCGGGAAAATCATAAAAGGCGGCGGCGAGGGTAGCCAGAGCCTTTGGAGCGTGGTCTACGCGTATATAAGGTACAGCCAGCCCTTCGAGAGCCTGTGCGCCGACCACAGCCGCAGCCCCGTGTTCGATGGCATGAGGAATATAGTCATGGCCATCCACGCTCAGACCTGGCACGGCGACGAATAGATTCCCCTGCTTAACGAGCCGCGAATCATGGACTATGCCGGTGATGGATGGATCTGAGGAGAGAGTAGAAGGAGACAGGTAGCGAAGGAGGTGAGAGAGAGGAATAGACAACTTTACTCCGAAATTTGCGCTTTGATTATACTTCAACGGGCTGCTCTTGATCTACCAAATTGGAAAATAAACACCGAACGTAACTACTCAGCCATCCGGAGAAATTCCCGAAAAAAGGGTGTGAGCAGGGGGCTACGCCCCCTGCTCACACCCTTTTTTCGGGTAAATCCGTTCGGTGGCTGAGCAGTTACCACCGAACGACCTCAGATAGCAATGAGTTCAGACGGGTGAGCAAGAAAAAGCAGAAGCTAAACTTCTTGAAGAGGTTTAGCTTCTAAAGGACAATAGAAACCCGTTTTTTTTCAAGAAAACGGGTATCTTACCTCGTTCACAAGCTTAACCCAAACTCTGACGCAGCCCTTCGAGTTTGGCCGAAACCGAGCTATCCAGAACTTTGTCGCCGATGCGCAAAACCAGTCCGCCTAAAATCGAGGGATCAACGCGGAAGGTCACTGAGGCCTGTTCTCCAACCCTGGCAAGCATATCTTTCTTGATGGCGCTTTGCTCATCATCGGTTAGCGGCACAGCGCTGGTCACATCCGCGGACGCGCCTGAGATAGCCTTACCTTCCAAGACAAGCACCTTGCCAGCCTTGACGCCGGAAAAGAATTCGTTGATCAAAGCATGTTGACGCTTCTCGTCCAGAGTCTCGCCGATCAGCTTCTGGGCGGCGGCAATTGCCAGCGAAGCGATCTGTCCGCGCATGTCAGCCAGCATACGGTTACGTTCCACTTTCGCTTCGGCCAATGCGCTCTCGTGGATTTTCACAGCTTCTCTTTCAGCTTCAGCTTTGACTTCGTTGCCGACTTCTGCAGCGCGCTGCGTGGCGTTACGGACGACCTCATTCGCCCTGGCTTGCGCTTCCGCCAATATATTCCTGGCTTCTTGCTCCGCATTCTCGCGAGCTTCGGCGGCTACTCTGGCATCTTCGAGGCCCTGGGCAATCTTACTCTTTCGTTGTTCGAGCATCTTGACGATGGGCTTATAGGCCCAGGCATACAACAAGAGAGCAACAATAGAGAAGTTGAGAATTTGGAAGATGAGAAAGCCTAGATTTAAACCCAATTTTTCCATTTGGCGTTCCTTTTATGCAGCAAAGACGATAATCAATGCCACAGCGAGAGCATAGATCGCAACCGCCTCGGCGAAAGCCATGCCCAGGATCATGTTGGTCTGGATGATCGGGGCAGCGTCGGGGTTGCGGCCCATAGCCTGGACGCCGCCCGAGGCGGCAATGCCCACCCCAACGCCAGCGCCAATCGCGCCCAACATAGCCAGGCCTGCGCCGAGTAATCTCAATCCCTGTACAAAGAAATCATTGAATCCAGTTTCCATTAGTTCCTCCAACCATTATTCGTTTAATGTAACTGCTCAGCCATCGAACGGATTAGCCCGAAAAAAGGGTGTGCGTAGGGGGCTGCGCCCCCTACGCACACCCTTTTTTCGGGAACTTCCCCGTTTGGCTGAGTAGTTACCGTTTAATGATGACTCTCCAACGCGCCGCTGATGAAGACGGTCGCCAGCAAGAAGAACACATAGGCCTGAATCGCCCCGAAGAACACTTCGAAGAGATACAAACCAGGCGGCAACAACACTGGCACCAATACACCGATGATCGAGAGCAACAGCGCGCCAGCGAAAATATTCCCGAACAACCGGAAGCCAAAAGAGAGGATCTTGGCAAATTCCAGGACAATTTCCAGAATACCCACACCAAAATCTATCAGACCAAAAAGACCGCCGCTAATCATTTTCTTGATCGGCACGAATTTTTGGAAATAATGACCGCCCTGCGCCCAGACGCCAAAAACCTGGGTCATCACCACAGCGATCATTGCCAGGGCAAAGGGAAAGTTGAGATCAGTAGCTGAACCTCTCAGAAAAGGGATCACCTCGCAAGCTGTGCAAAGCTCTTCAGCGTCATGTGATTCGCCTCCCTCGACAGGCTCAGCCTCTCCGCCTTCCACATGTTCAGCCTTGACTTCGATTTTCTTCCCCTTATCGAGAGAATAAACAGCCAGACCACCCAGATCGAACAAATGCTTCGGGGCGTAAGCCGTGCCCGGTTTGTGCATCTGCTCGATTCGACCAATCGACTCGAAACCTGGGAAAAGTTTCACCATATTGGCCGTCAGGACCAACAAGAAAATTGTTGCCACAATCGGAAATATGCGCTTACCCCATTTCTTTCCGGCAGACCCCTCGACGGAATTCCACAAGAATTCGACGATGGCTTCGAAGGCGCTATAGAAGCCTCGTGGAACCAGGCTGCCTTTCCGGGAGAAACGCCAGGCCCCGAAAGCCATCGCCAGTAGAACCAGGTCGGTAAGCAATGTCGCCAGCATCGTGTTGGTGATTTGGAAATCCCCAAGATGAAGGCCCGTCTTCTCAGCCGGCAAAACAACGAGTGGGGTGATAGGTCTTAGATGGGTCGCCCCCATATAAGAGGTGTAGATGCCTATGGCCACAAGAGCAAGTATGATCCACCGCTTGAAACCAAACCGTTTCTTCTGAACTTCTTGTACTTCGTCACTCAACGGTCTCATCCTCCTTCTTCGTAGAATCGACCTCGCCTTCTGCCGAAGGTTTCACTTGAATATCCTTCACTGCTTGCATGGCGCGCCAATAGGTCAGGACGAGCGCTAACGGCGCTGATAGTAAAACAAGCGTGATTGTTATGACATGCTTTTCAGTTCCAAACGTCCGATCGAGCCAGAGGCCCCCAAAAACCGCCGCAAGGACGATGATCAGGGTCAGACAACCAATTTCCCCGCCAAGGGTAAATGTTCTCAGGCCGAATACCTGGTGCAAGGGACTCTTCGAAGGATCGTTAGCAAAGCTCATAGCAGGCGAGATTGTATCATAGGGAACGAACAGCAGTCAACTAAAGTATGACGGCGGACGACAGACGACCGACCGCTGATACTTTCATGTCAGTAAGTATTCAGCGGTCAGTTGTCAGTGGTCGGCGGTCTTCCTAGAAAAGCCCTCCCGCCGCTCCCGAAGTCCAGGCAAACCAGGGGGCGAAGAAGGCGCCTAATAACACAATCCCAACGGATAGGACAACCAGGGCGATGCGATAGGGACGCGTGATCGGCACAGGCACGCCTTCCTGCTCTGAGCGGTAGAGATACACGCGCTTGAGCACGACCAGGTAGTAGTACAGACCCACAATCGAGTTCAGCACACCCACGAAGGCCAGCCAGATATAATCCGCCTGGACCGCTGCAGCGAAGACCAGCACCTTGGCGATGAAACCGCCGAAGGGCGGCATCCCGGCCAGGGACAGGAAGGCTACCAGCATGGCCAGCGCCAGTCCCGGCGAGCGGCGGCTGAGACCATCGTACGCCTCGAGGTCATCCGAGCCGAGCGTGCGCCAGGCAGCCACGACGATGCCAAAGGCAGCCAGATTGGTGACCAGGTAGGCAATCAGGTAGAAAACCACGCCAGCGACGCCCAACTCGGAGAAAGCAACTACGCCCACCAGAATGTAACCGGCGTGGGCAATCGAGGAATAGGCCAGCAGGCGCTTGATATTCTTCTGCGCCAGGGCGATGGCATTGCCCAGCGTCATGGTCACGGTGGCGATGATGGCGATCAAAAGACTCCACTGCCCGCTGAGAGCCGGGAATGCGCTCACCAGCACGCGCATCAGAACGGCAAAACCGGCCGCCTTCGAAGCCGTGGAGAGGAAACCCGCCACTGGCGTGGGCGCGCCTTCGTAGACATCCGGAGCCCAGAAATGGAAGGGTACCGCCGAAATCTTGAAGCTGAAGCCAACCAGAACCAATAACAAGTTCAGCATCAACAGACCAGTGTTCAGTGAACCAGTTTGGATGACTGCCGCCAGATCATAGAGGCCAGTGACACCCGTAAAGCCATATAGCAGGCTAAAACCGTAGAGCATGATCGCCGAGGTCATGGCGCCGAAGAGCATGTATTTGAAGCCCGCTTCTGTGGATTTGTCATCCCGCTTGAAGAAACCAGCCAGGATATACATGGGGATGGATGTGGTTTCGATCGCCAGGTAGAGCATGATCAGATCAGCAGAGGCGGCCATCAGGTTCATGCCGATGGTAGAGACCAGTAACAGCAAGTAGAACTCGCCACGCTGGCCCAGGCCCTCTACCTCCATGGCGAACAAAGCCGTGATCGCCGCGCCGAAGATGAAGAGCAGCTTGAAGGCAAAACCCACCCAATCATGGCGGATCATGCCGCCCCAGAACAGTTCATTCGTCCCACCCGGGGAGGCAAGCGCCAGGCTGAGGAACAGGATCAACACCAAACCACCCGCGACCAGCCAGCCCAGGTTTCCATGTTTCTCCTCGGGCCAGAGCGCGTCGAAAAGCAACACCAATCCAGCCAAAAGAAGCAATAAGATTTCCGGCAATATAGCCAGGATCATCGCTGAGTCAATCGTACCAAACATATATGCACCTCATTTGTAGGACAGGTTGACAACCTGTCCTACGCGCCTCCGAGAAGGCGCAAGATGTTTTCGACGCCGGTTTCCACCATGGGTACCATTACCGAGGGGTAGATTCCCACGACGATCAAGATACCAGCCAGCAGCGCCAGGGCGACTTTGTCCAAAGCAATGACATCGCCGATCGGTTCGTGATAGTCGTCCCCATGCTCGAAGTGTTCTGGCATCTTGCCGAAGAAGACGTTGGTGATAATGCGGATGATGTAAGACGCTGTGATGACGATCGAGACGCCGGAAACGATGGCTATCCAGGGCTTGAATTTCCAGACGCCCATGAAGATGGGGAACTCGGCCACGAAACCGGAGAAGCCCGGCATGCCCATCGAGACCAGGCCGCCGACCACGAAGGCGATCGCCACGATGGGCATCTTCTTCGCGAAGCCGCCCAACTCGGGGATCTGCCTGGTGTGCGCCCTATCGTAGATCATGCCGACCACAGCAAAGAAGAGGGCCGTCATCACGCCGTGCGAGAACATCTGCACGCCTGCTCCGATCATGCCCTCACGGTTGAGCGTGGCAAAGCCCATCGCCACCAGCCCCATGTGCGAGACCGATGAGAAACCGATCACATATTTGAAATCGGTCTGGATCATGGCGATGAAAGCGCCGTAGACCACATTGACGATGGTCAGCAAGATGACCCAGGGCATCCAGAATTTCGCGCCCTCGGGCAGGAGCATGATTCCGACCCGAAGGGCTGCGAAAGCCCCAAGCTTCATCAGCACCCCGGCGTGGAACATCGAGACTGCCGTTGGGGCGGCCACGTGTCCATCAGGGGACCAGTTGTGGAAGGGCCAGATGCCGCCTAGCACCGCAAAGCCTAAGAACACGAAGGGGAACCAGAACTTCTGGAAGGCGAGAGAGAAACCTGCCCCCTCCAGGGCGATCATGTCGAATGTCCCCAACCCAGATGTGAAGAACATCGCCAGCCCGCCAACCAGAGAGACCACCGACCCGATGAACAGGTACAGCGTCAACTTCATGGCGGCGTATTCGCGGGTGACCTGCCAGCCCCAGATGGCGATCAGCAGGTACATGGGGAAGACCGCGATTTCGTAGAAGAAGAACAGCATGAACATATCCAGGGCAACGAATACCCCGAACACACCCGTCGCCAGGACGAATAGAAAACCGAAGAACTCGCGCGGCCGATCTTCGATGCCCCAGGAGATCAACACTCCCGTGAACATCACCACACCGGTCAGCAAGACCAGCGGCGCGTTCATGCCATCCACACCAACATAATAGGATATGCCGAGTTGGGGCAGCCAGTTATGTTTCTCCACGAATTGATAGCCGCCTGCGGCAGTATCGTAAGAGAAGTACACCCAGATCGAGAGCAACAAGGCGAAGGCCGCGGCCGCCAGGGCTGTCACACGGATCTCGTTCTTGCGTTCGCCAGGCAATAGGAAGATCAACAGCCCGGCGATGATGGGAGTGAAAACGATTACACTGATGATCGGAAAATGCATGTGTCACCTCAGGTTTAGTAGTTAGTTAGTTGGGTAGTTTATCTAGATCGACAAGCAACTACAAAACTACGAAACTAAGAACTACTAAACTAACAACTAGAACAACATCTCCACAGCCCGATTGATAACATCCAGCAGCCAGGCAGGCCAGACGCCTAACCACAGCATCAAGACCATCAAGGGGGCCATGACGAAAATTTCTCGAGGCTTGATGTCTGTGAGCAAATGGTCTCCGAAAGCCCAATGCTCATTGAGCGGGCCGTGTAAAACCTGTTTAAGACCTTTGAGGATATAGGCGCCCGTAAAGAGCAGGCCGATCATGCCCAAAGCTGTGTAAACGGTGAAGATCGGCCATGCGCCTCGCACCACCAGGAATTCGGAGACGAAGCCGTTCAAGCCTGGCAAGCCCAGGGAGGCCATGGAGGTGAAGATCAAGATTCCGCCGTAGACGGGTACCAGCGGGAACAGACCGCCGAAGTCATTCAGATTGCGAGTGTGAGTGCGCTCGTAGATCACACCCACCAGGAAGAACATCCCCGCAGATGAAAGCCCATGATTGAATATCTGCAAGACGGCACCGTTCAGAGCGATGGTGGCATGATCTGTCCCAGCGGCGTAGGCTGCGGCGGCGATGCCCAGCACCACGAAACCCATGTGGTTGACCGAGGAATACGCCACCAGGCGTTTGAAATCGCTCTGACCGAAGGAGCTGAACGCGCCGAAGATGATCGCCATCACAGCCAGGAAAGCCAGCGCGCCGGCATAGGTATGCGCCTCCTCAGGAAAGAGCGGCAGCACCAGACGCAGAAAGCCATACGCGCCCAGCTTCAACAGCACGCCAGCCAGGATCATCGAACCCGCTGTTGGAGCTTCGGTGTGAGCGTCGGGCAGCCAGGTATGGAACGGCCACACCGGGACCTTCAGCGCGAAAGCGATCACGAAAGCCCAGAAAACGATCACCTTGACTGCGCCAACCGAAAGCCCCAAGGGACCAATGTTATCCAGGGCGGTGAGCGTTGGCCAGACCTGGAATAATTGCGTCAAATCGAAGGTCCCCGCAACGACTCCAATCAACTGAATGGCCAGGAGCAGGCCCAGGGACCCAGCCATGGTGTAGATCATGAACTTGAAAGATGCATACGTGCGGGCTTTGACTTTCATCCCGCCCCAGAGTTCGCGCTCGTCCTTCTCGCTGCCCCACTGGTTGATCAGGAAATACATCGGCACCAGGCCAATCTCCCAGAAGACGAAGAAGAGCAGCAAATCCAGGGAGAGGAACACGCCCAACATGCCGGTTTCCAACATCAGGAAGAGAGCCATATAGCCCTTGACGCGGTCTTCGATGCTGAAGGAGGCCAAAATGCACAACGGCGTCAGCAGGGTGGTCAACAAGACCATGGTCAGGGAAATGCCGTCCACCCCCACATGATAAGAGGAGTTGATCGCCGCGTACCAGGTGACTTGCTGCCGATATTGGAAGCCTGCCTGGGAGGCGTCGAACCAGAACCACAGAACCAGGGAGAGCGTCAGCGGGAGCAGGCTGGCGATGAAAGCCACCCAACGGATCAATTTCTTCTCTTCGCCAGGCAGCAACGCCACCACCACCGCCGACAGGATAGGCAGGAAAAGGATCAGCGTGAGTAAGTTGGTGTAGATAAATGCCATATTTTGCTCCTGATCCTAAGGAATCATTACACTGTATATATAATAGAACAATGTACCGAAGGCCAGCGCCAGGGCAATCACCATATACTGCTGCACCTGCCCGGTCTGGATCATGCGGAATGCCCGCCCAAGCTTCTTGACGCCTTCGCCAACGAAATCGCCGAAGCCGTTGACGACAGGCACATCAATATAATTTCTGAAGACGCCGCCCATGGCGTAAGCAACCCGGGCGACAGTGTGTAGAATACCGTCAATCAGGCCGCGATCTATCCACATGTAAGAGAGCGTCTCGGAGATCCACAGGGCAGGCCTGACGAAGATGAGATCGTAGAGTTCATCGAAATAATATTTTTTCTGGAAGAGAGTGTAGATCGGGCCCAGGGGTCTCTTGAGAGGATCTTCCTGACCAGCTTCGATTTTGCGATAGACCAACCAGCCCAGGAACAGGCCGCCCAGCGCAACCCCCAGGGAGGTCAGCAGCGGGATGAGGCTGAACTCTACCCCCTGGGGTTGTTCTGCAAGGGTATACGCGACCCCATGGAACCAGTTCGGTAGCAAGCCGCCGAGGAGAGGAAAATGCTCGGGGATGCCCACCCAGCCAAAGGTCACAGCGAAGACCGCCAGGATCACCAGCGGGACGGTCATCGTCCAGGGAGTCTCGAGGGCGTGTTCCGCCTCTTTCGTGCGCGGCTTTCCCAAAAAGGAGAGCGTGATCTGCCGCATGGTGTAGAAGGCCGTCAGTAATGCCGCAATCGCCAGAGTGACGAAGACCGCCGTGTGTCCATGCCCAAATGCGTCGGCCAGAATTTCATCCTTCGACCAGAAACCTGCAGTCAGGATGGGAAAACCCGAAAGGGCAAAGCCGCCGATCAAGAAAGTCCAGAAAGTGACCGGCATCTTCTTGCGCAGCCCGCCCATATTGAACATATTTTGCGCGTCAACGTCGTGGTTGCCAGTGTGCAGCACGCCGTGTTCCACGCCGTGGATCACCGAACCGGAGCCGAGGAACAGGAGCGCCTTGAAGAAGGCGTGCGTCACCAGGTGGAACGCGGCAGCCACGTATGCGCCGATGCCCAGAGCGGCGATCATGTATCCTAATTGAGAGATTGTCGAATAAGCCAGCACGCGCTTGATGTCGTTCTGGGCGAGGGCGATGGTCGCCGCGAATAATGCCGTGAAGGAGCCAATGAAAGCCATAGCAGTCATCGCCGTAGTCAGGTGACCATGTTCCGCCCCGGCCGAGAGCAGCGGGAACATGCGGATGACCATGTAGACACCTGCCGAAACCATGGTGGCGGCGTGGATCATGGCCGAGACCGGCGTAGGGCCTTCCATGGCATCCGGCAGCCAGACGTGCAGCGGGAACTGCGCCGATTTTCCGACCGCGCCGATGAAGAGCAGTATACCGATCAACCCCGCCGCGGACAGACCAAAGAAGCCAGAAGGTGTGGAGGCCAGATGATGCAAGACCTCTTCGGTGAAGATAGCCCGGAAGCTGAGCGTACCGGTCGCCGAGTACAGATAGACAACACCCAGGAGCATGAAAACATCGCCAACGCGCGTGGTGATGAAGGCTTTGATCATGGCTGCACGCGCACTGAGCTTGCCATACCAGAACCCGATCAACAGGTACGAACAAAGTCCCATGATCTCCCAGCCTACGAAGAGGGTCAGCAAATTATCCGAGACCACCAGGGTGTACATCCCGAAAGCGAATAAGCCAATGAACGCAAAGAAACGCGAGTACATCGGCTCGATGGAGGGCACTTTGTGTTTGCGCCCATGTTCATCTGTCACGGTGGCGCCATGGGGCGGCAAGCCCTTGCGGTCATGATCGCCTTTGGGCTGTCCAAAATTATGATAGCCAACGCTATACAGGAAGATCATCAAGACTGTCCAGGCCACGAAGAACAGGGTCGCTGCGCTGAGAGGATCAACCAGGACTCCAATTTGGAACCATGACCCTGCTGTTGGCAGCCAGTTGACAGCCGACTCGAAGGGGTGTTCGCCCAAATGATGAGCGCCTTCTCGAAGAGCATTCCAAAAAACCGCCATGCTCCCAGCCCAGGAAAGCAAAGCCGCGCCCACAGCAATCGTGTGGCTCAATGCCCTGTAACGATTGGTGAACAGCACGATCAGGAAAAAGGCCAGGAGGGGGGGGAGGGGGAGAAGCCAGATCAAGGTTGTTATATTCATTAAGCCTCCAGAACAGGGACCAGTGACTAGGGATCAGCGACAAGGGATATGGTTATCGAAGTTCTGCTTCACCACCTAATCACTGATGCCTAATCACTGATTCCCAGTTTCTACCACTTCATCAAATCTATCTCTTCCGCCGCCACCGTGTTGCGGCGACGATAGATCGAGATCACCAAGGCCAGACCGACGGCCACCTCAGCGGCGGCGACGGCAAACACGATCACCGCGAACGCCTGCCCGGCGATCCGCGCCAAATCCCCGTAACGCCAGAAAGCCACCAGGTTGATGTTGACAGCGTTGAGCATCAGTTCGATGCCCATCAGAATAGCAATCGCATTCTTGCGGGCCAGCACGCCGTATAAGCCGATGGAGAACAGGGCTGCAGCGAAAATGAGATACCAGGATAATGAGATCATTCCGCACTCCTATCATCAGTTCTTCCAAGCTACCACGATAGCCCCAATCATGGCTGCCAGCAATAACACCGAGGCCAGCTCGAAGGGGATCACGTAGGCGTTAGGGGAGACTAGCTCCTGCCCTAGCTGAGCTAATGGGTCAGCATGAGCGGACAATGCCGGCAAAGAAACGCCTGCCGCGTCGGAATGGAGCAGCACGAAGGTCAACCCTCCGAAGAGCGCAAGGCCGAGCAGCGCTGCCCAAACCCAGTTCGAATTCGTCTGCGGACCGCTGTCCTTCATCACCCGGCGGGTGAGCATAATGGCGAAGATCATCAAGACCGCGATCGCGCCGATATAGACGACCACCTGCACCACAGCCAGAAAGGTCGCATTCAACAGCACAAAAGTCGCTGCCACGCCGAATAGAGCCAGAATCAGCCACAAAGCTGCGTGCACCAGATTTGGCGTCGTGACAACCAACAAAGCCGCAACAAGGGTCACGACAGCGACAACCAAAAAGAAGATTTCAAGGCCACTCATGAATTCGCTCCGATTTCCAACATCCAACGTAACTGCTCAGTCATCGAACGGATTGGCCCGAAAAAAGGGTGTGCGTGGGGGTGCTGCGCACCCCCACGCACACCCTTTTTTCGGGAATTTCTCCGTTTGGCTGAGTAGTTACCATCCAATTTCCAATAACCAACTATCAGTTATCAAGTATCTTCTCAATAACTTGGGGGAAGATGGGGTGTGTGCGGGCGGCTTCGCCGCCCGCACACCCCCCGCCCCCCTTATTATCGAGATGATACGTTATCAACCGATTTTGGGGCCACCGCGATGGGGCGCGGCGTAAATTCAACACGCTGTCGCTTGCGCTTTGGTTCGATCGCCTTCAAAATGAGAACTGTAGCCCAACCGATGATCAAATTCGCGGCCAGCATCATCAAGGCGTAGGCCCATCGCTCCACAGCAGCCAGCTCGAGGGCTTTGTCAAGGATGGCGGTGACGATCAACACCGCCAGGGATAAGGGCGTCAGGAATTTCCAGTTGAAAGCCAGAAGCTGATCGATGCGGACACGAGGCAATGACAGGCGGATCCAGGTCACGACGAAATATCCAATGAAGGTTTTGAGGTAGAAATACAGGATCCCCAGGACGGGTAGAGTCTCAACCCCAGGGCCGCTCCAGCCCCCCAGAAAGAATGTGGCGATCAACGCGCCGATCGTCCAAACGTGCAGGAACTCGCTGACGTAGAACGCGCCAAATCCCATGCCCGAATATTCGGTGTGGAACCCAGCCACGATCTCCGATTCGGCTTCGAGCAGGTCGAAGGGCGCGCGCCCCACCTCGGCCATCGAGGTGATCAAGAAGATCAGTGCAGCCAGCGGGGCGACGATGATGAACCAGGGCGTTTGCGCGGCGACGATGTCGTTCAATCCCATCGAGCGCGCCAGCAGCACAGGTGTCAGCAGGGCAATCACCATGGGCACTTCATACGAAACCATCTGCGCCACAGCCCGAAAAGAGCCCAACAAGGCAAATTTATTGTTCGAGGACCACCCCGCCATCAAAACCGCCACCACGCCGAACGATCCCACGGCCACAATGTACAAAACGCCCACGTTGATGTTGGCGCCAACCACAGTCGCTGCAAAGGGGATCACCGCCCAGATCAACAGCACCGAGCCCAACGCCAAAACGGGAGCGATATTGAAGGCCACATGATCGGCCCCGTCGGGAATGGTAATTTCCTTAGTGAAAATCTTGATTATATCGGCGAATGGCTGGAATAGACCATACGGGCCAGCCCGGTTCGGGCCTGGCCGGTCCTGCAAACGTCCGGCGATCTTTCGCTCGACCCAAATCAAAGCGATCACCGTCGCCAGACTCAAAGTAGCGACAATCGTCGCGCCAATTGCCAGGGAAATCACCTTGACAAGATTTTCCGCCACCCCCCAACCCAATAACAGGTCGTTGAACCACCTGGAAATCAGATTAATCGGATCACCCATTCGTTATCTCCTGAATCGAGGTCTCACGATCTCGTAAGCTTCTCCATACGATTAATAGGGCTGAAGAACAATCCTTCAGCCGCTATTATGCCCATTCCAGCGCGCCCTTGCGCCAGAGATAAAATAATCCAACCAGCAGAATCATGATGAATAGAACCCCCTCCATCACAGCAAAGAGCGGCAGCTTATCGAAGGCTACCGCCCAGGGAAACAAGAAAACGGTTTCGATATCGAAAATCAGAAATATCAGGGCAAAGATGTAGTATTGAACTTTGAACTGCACCCACGCATCCCCAACGGTCTCGATGCCGCATTCGTAGATTTCTTGTTTGATCGCATTGGGTTTTCGAGGGCCAATCAACCTTGGTAAGAAAACAGCTACTGCAGGAATGAATAAAGCCACAACAATAAAGAGACCAATATAAAGCCAGTTATCGAGCATGGGTACTCCTTCGATGATGACACTACCCGCCATGGTGAGCAGCGTTCGAAAAATAAAGTGCGTGTGAATAGTACGGGACACAGCGTGAAAAATTGTACCATTAACTTCCTTGGAAAAGGGGGAAATCTTAAGGTACACTATTACACAAACGAAATTATACCCCGCATGTCTGTTCGAGTGCCCTACCCAAAGGGATTGGTGCATCAGCCATCCGTTTGAGTGGACAGCCGAAAAGAAGGACGACCTGCTCCCAGGCGCCGCCGTAAGGAGATCCCATGCAAGATGAAACCACTACCTTAACGCTGCTTCCCGATCAGCAATTACTCCAAATCAGCAATCAAATCGATCTGGTCAGAGAGATGCTCGTTGGGCAAGATCCCAAGGCGATTGCACAAGCCATCGAGAATCTCACTCGCCTCGCCGGCCACGTCACCCGCCTGGGACGGCTGGTATCACAACACACAGAAGAACTCAAAGACCTGCGCGCCCTCGCGGATATTGGGCAAGTCGTCAATTCATCGCTGGATCTCTCCGAAGTGCTGCGCATCGTGATGGATACGATCATCCGTCTGACCGGCGCGGAGCGGGGCTTCTTGATGCTCCGCGACGAAAACGGCGGTCTCGATATTCGCATCGCCCGCAATTGGGAACGCGAGTCCATCCGGGAAGCCGACTTCGCGATCAGCCGTACCGTGATCAATCGCGTCGCTGAAGAGGGGCAATCCATCGTGACGACCAACGCCATCGAAGACCCCCGCTTTGGAGGACAGGACAGCATCATCGCCTACAATCTGCGCTCGATCCTTTGCGTGCCGCTCAAAGTAAAAGAAGTGATCACCGGCGTGATCTACGCCGATAATCGTATCCGCACCGGGCTGTTCACCAACTCCGAGCGAGATTTGCTCTCCGCTTTTGCTAACCAGGCTGCCGTAGCCATCGAAAACGCCCGCCTGTTCGAATCCGTCCGTCAAACTCTGGCCGAAGTGACCGAACTCAAAAACTTGATGGACAACGTTTTCGCCTCCATCGCCAGCGGCGTCATCACCACCGACATCCAGAACAAGATCACCCTGTGTAACCGCGCCGCTGAGCGCATCCTGGCCCGCACCGCAGATTGTCTGCTGCAGAACGATCTCGAAGAGTGTCTGCCCGAGCTTGCCCCGGAGTTATCCGACCCGATCACCTCTGTCAAAAAAACCGAGCAAACCATCGTCGGGCTGGAGTTGAACCCAGTCCTGCCAGAGAGAGGCGCAGTCAACCTTCGGCTAAATTTCTCCCCGCTCAAAGATGCTGAAGAAACAACGCAAGGGGTTGCCATCGTGCTCGATGATGTCACCGAACGAAAGCGGCTCGAAGCCCAACGGCGACTATTCGAGCGAATGGTCTCGCCTGCCGTCATCGAACAACTCGACCCGGATCGAATCCGCCTGGGAGGCGAGCGCGTCGACATCACCGCCCTTTTCGCGGACATTCGCGGCTTCACCAGCTATAGCGAAAATCTGACCCCAGAAGAATTGGTATCGGTGCTCAATCGCTATCTGGCCGCGGCTGCCGATGCGGTGCTGTCACAAGAAGGCACCGTAGACAAATTCATGGGGGACGCCGTGATGGCCTGGTTCAACGCCCCCATCCCCCAACCCGATCACACCTTGCGGGCAGTCAAGGCTGCTTTAGGAATTCGCTATGCGATCCAGGCTTTACACAAGGAAATGCCCCCCGAAGCGCAACTGGATTTCGGCATAGGCATCCATTTCGGGGAGGCGGTGCTTGGCCTGGTCGGTACGGAGAAACGCCTGGATTACACCGCCATCGGCGACAGCGTCAACACCGCCAAGCGCATCCAGGAACACTCCACCACCAATCAAATCCTGATCAGCGTTGCGGCCTACCAGAACGTCAAGGACCAAATCGCCATCCACCCGGCCCCCCCCATCCTGGCCAAAGGCAAAAGCCATCCGTTGGAAGTCTTCGAGGTGCTGGGATTGCGATAATTAATCTGCCCCAACCAACCCATTCGAGCGACACAACGATCGAAGCAGCCCCATCGAAAAGGCGCTCGCGGCGCGAATATCGAGATGCCCCCATCACACAGGCCAGCCTGACCTTCGCGCCGCGCCCTCCGCGGGCGCGCTGTGGGTCAACTGTCACAACGTGTTCGACGCGGCGGGTGGATTCGGCGGCTATCGCGAATCAGGCCTGGGGCGAGCACACCCCCTCGCGTCCCGCGCGAGCCGAAGTGGACGCGGCGGTGGAGCGTCTGTTCACGTACGCGGCGTGGGCGGATAAATACGGCGGGGACATCCAGGAGACCACCCTGCGCGGAATCACGGTGGCGGTGAACGAGCCTGTGGGCGTGATCGGTATTGCCTGCCCCGACGAGTATCCGCTGTTGGGATTTGTCTCGCTGATGGCGCCTGCGATCGCGCGCGGCAACACCGTGGTGATGATCCCCAGCCAGCGCTTCCCGTTGAGCGCGACCGATTTTTATCAGGTGTTGGATACGTCCGACGTGCCTGGCGGCGTGGTCAACATCGTCACGGGCGACCGCGACCACCTGACCAAGACTCTCGTCCAGCACGAAGACGTGGACGCGGTCTGGTACCTCGGCTCGGCGGAAGGCAGTTATTGGGTGGAGTACGAGTCCGCCGCCAATATGAAGCGGACGTGGGTCGGCTACGGCCTGCCGCGCGATTGGATGGATCGCGAGCAAGGCGAAGGTCACGAGTTCCTGCATGAGGCGACGCAGGTGAAGAATATCTGGGTGCCGACGGGGGAGTGAGGGGAAAGGATGAAGGATGAAGATTGGAGATTGGTAATTGGTAATTGGTAATTGGTGATTGGAGAATGGAGATTGGTGTATGGTGCGTGTTGCGTGGTGCGTATTGCGTGGTGCGTGTTGCGTGATGCGAAAACTGCTCTCGGAAAACGGATGCAAGGATGTTGCCCCAGAGTTTTGAAGGGGTTTTGATGTAAAATTGGATTTGAACAAGTAAGTGCGTGTTTGAAACCTTCGCTCGATTGTCTATGGATGAAAAAGGAGTAGATGCGATGCCGCTATCCACTGATGGTCCCTATATTCAAGCCGCCTGTTTTTGCGACATGGTAATCGAAGATAAGGCTGGCGTTTTATCTTTATTAAGGGTTATTGATACTCTCACGCACACCGAGGCAAAGCCAACGCCGCCAGAAGAAATGCCCGCCTTTGGTTATACACTAAAACTTGTGCTGATGCTTAAATCTGGAGCGGCCAGAGGGAGGCACAATTTGAAAATCGTCCCTGAATTACCGAATGGAACGACACAACCCCCAACCGAGGTGACGGTTCATTTCGAGGGCGAGGAAAAAGGCCAAAATATCGTGGCCGACATGAATTTCGTCTTCACCCTCGAAGGGCTTTATTGGTTCAATGTCTATTTGGGTGAAACAAAACTGACATCCATCCCGCTGCGCGTCAAATATAACCGTCTCGTGGTTGGGACTACTGAACAGCGACCGACGACGCCCTGATGATATTGGCGGAATACACACCTATTGGCCACTGCCTGGATGTCTCATTCGATGAGCCAGTTTGGTTTACGGTGATTGGGCTGGCAGGCAGATAGGTGATCACGACTGAATGCTCGCGCAGAACCTGTTTTAGAAAGTTGATGAAATTCTCGCGGGTACGAATGCCCAAGTCCAACTCCGTCAAGCCCAGTTCAATCGCGGAGATAACATCGGCGTCCGCTGAATCGGGATACCTGATTAAAGCGGGCAGGCGCGGAACAAACCACTCTTCCAAATCGTGAGTGGTAATCCGATTTTCCACGAAATCCAGGATTGTGTCTCTTAGCATAGAGGAAATCATGTCAGAAGCCTTTCCTTCCGATGAAACCAGCGTTGAATGGGTCTCCAAAGATATTATACGTCAAATTTTCAACGAGAGGGGAATATTCGAAAAAGTGAAAACTGGCAAATTGACCATTCACGTGAAAAGAAACTCACATCCAACCAACCCGCCGCCAGCAGGGGAGCCTGTTTGTACCTGGAGCCAGATCGTTTATTATTATACCCAGGATGGCGAGCCCGTCGCGATCGTTCATCAGTTTCTGAGGCCAGATGGAACAATCGGCGCGAGCGGATTGCCAGACCCCAAACGCATTTTTCTCGAGGGGCGGATTATTTCCACGCGCACGGAAAAAACATAGCCAAATATTGTGCTATTCTGTCGCCCATCGTTGGGAAACCACTGTGAGAAAACTTTTGCAAAAGCGTGAATCTATTTTCAACTGCCAAAGGAGGCAAAAATGACTGTGAAGTACAACGTCGTCGAGCGCGGCAACCCGTCGAATCCCGCCGCGCCCAAGAAGTTCTACCCGTCCATCGAATCCAGCGGGCGGAAGACCCTGCGGCTGTCAATTTGCGCCCTATAATGTGCCAGTAGTTTGCGCCCAAAGTGTACCACCACTTTGCGGCCGGATGTGCCAGTTGAGATCGGCAAACTCCTGAAGATGAAGTATCCTTC
>VGOC01000010.1 GCA_016865865.1 Chloroflexota bacterium | reverse complement strand
TCCATTTTTATAAATTACCTCGTAGGGACAGGGCTTGCCCCTGTCCAGAATATAACCCTGTCCAGAACACCCCTGTTCTGGGCATCGGTTGGTATCCGCATGCGGACATCCGCGAGGTGCGTCCCGATGTGGACATCCGCGAGGGGCGTCCCGACACAATCGCCACGTGCTGGAACAACCTGGGATAATTTTCCGCCTCCCATTGAGGGAAGGCGAGACAGAAGGTTCGTTGGGACGTTATGTTACCATCCGGTTTGGCCGAGGTTGCAGCCAGCGCGATCGTGGGAGCGATCTCTCAGGGCTTGCCCTGACCCTGAACGAAGTGAAGGAAAAGGTGTGACATGCCTGAGTAGACGGTCTTTAAAGCAGCACCTCCAACGCATCTAATAGCTTGTCTATATCCTGCCGGGTATTGTATCCCTGCACCGATACTCTCATAAAAGGCTGCCCACCCCAACGATAGAGCGGAACTTCGATACGGAATTCATCATACAACCGCTGCTTGAGTTCTTTCTCATCTGTGTTATCGGGCAGGCGGGCGGCGAACATCTGTTTGAACCATTGGGAGGTTTCCGGGCAGATGGGCGGCAGCCCTGTCAGGGCGTTGATTTCTCTGCGGGCGGTGCACGCCAGGCGGTGACAGCGATCGCCGACCGCGGCCCATTCGTGCTCGCGGTGGAATTCGATGGCCGAAGGCACAGCCAGGAAAGCAGCCAGATCGCGCGTGCCCTGACCCTCGTGGTAGTCAATGAATTGATGCCCGCTACCATATCCTTCTTCAGGTTGATAGCCCCAACTGATCACCAGCGGATCGAGCCGGCTTTGCACGCCGGGATGGGCATACAAGAAGGCAGATCCCTTGGGGGCCATGAGCCACTTATGGCAGGCCCCAACATACAGATCTGCGCCAATGGCTTCCAGATTGACAGGAATCTGGCCAGGGGTATGGGCGCCATCAACGATGCACAGCAGGCCTGCCTGGCGCGCCCTCTGGCAGATTTCTGCAACAGGGAAGATCAGGGCTGTGGGGCTGGTGATGTGGCTGAGGAATACGGCGCGAGTGCGTGGGGTGATGCCTGCCCAAAAAGACTCCACGAATTCTTCGGGGGTGGTCACTGGTAAGGGGATGGGTTGTTGCACGTAGCGCGCTCCTGCCTTCCCACACACGTACCGCCAGGTGCGATCCATAGCGCCATATTCGTGATCGGTGGTCAGGATTTCGTCGCCGGGACTCAAATCCAGGTTGCGGGCGACCATGTTGATGGCGGTAGTGGGGTTGGGGAAATAGACGACCTCTTCAGGAGCGCAATTCAAGTAGGCTGCCAACGCAGCCCGGGCTTCAGCCATCAGCGCGCTGGCCTGTCGCCCCAGAAACTCCACCGGCTGACGTTCGAGGCGGCGCTGCCACTCCTGATATGCTTCGAAGACAGGCCGAGGGCAGGCCCCAAAGGAGCCATGATTGAGAAAGATGATCTCTGGATCGAGGAGAAACTCATGGGGGACAGAATCAACCATGGGGACAGAATCAACCATAAAGGAGTCCGTTCATCCTGTTCGGGTACTTAGAAACCCCAGGGATGAGAACATGCCTGGGGTCTTCTATTCGATAAAATCCATGGTTACTCGGCAACCGGTACAGGCGCCGGGGTAGGCCTGGGTTTCATGGCCGCGCCAACGACGATCAAAATCAAACCCAGCACGATTACAACGATCGCCTGCGCTATCAGGGGCTGGAAGGCCTCAGCAACAAGGGATAGGATTGTCGAGAAGGCCTCCTCGCGCACAAGTGTCGGGACATCGCTCATCGGTCCAACGGTCAGCGCGCCAATCAACAGAGTCCGGTACATCAGCGATAGAAGCAACAGCAAAGCCCCGCCGATGACCAGAGGGATGCCCCACCACTGACCCAACTCCTTCAAGGAACGCACCCCCAAGGCTAGAACAAGCAACAACAAGACCACCGGAACCATTGGTGCCAAACGCATCAGAGAGCGGATCGTTTGCAACTGAGTTTTGATCATCTGGGAGCCAACGGCTTGTGTTTCTTCGCCGCGTAACAATTCTTCTGCGATATCGAAACTCGGGGGGATGTTTTGTATGATATCTCCGAGCGAGGCAAAATAACTGGCGATTTGATCGCTATCCCAGGGATCAGGCAGGCGGCAGATGTTGTAGACGATCTTATCTCCTTGTGCGGCAGCCAGGCGGGTTTTGAAATCTGCGATTTGATCTTCTGTGCAAGCAGGCAATGCGGCGTAGGCGATTTCGATTGCTTTCAGACCATGCTCCGAATTGGCGCGTTCGATAAGAGGTTGGAAATCCAGCACAATATTGGGCAAGCGTTCTTCAGAATCGAGCCAGTTATAGAAGCCATCCACGGTTATGGCGATCCATTGATGAAGAGTGTCGTCGGCTACTACTTCTTGACGGATGGTAGCCCAATCTTCGAATTCTACATAGGTAAACAATGTCATCAGGTCGGGCTGATCCGCTTGGGACAATGTTTCATCTGCGCTGACGGCCTGTTCAGCGCGTTGTTCGGAGAGCCAGGCCAAAGCCGCCGGGATCAAATCGGACTCGGAGGTCACGTCCATGAGTATCTCTTTGACATGGGGTTGATCGAAGATCACCCTCCCGGCATCGTATACCAGAATCGACAACGGCAGCGCGATCACCAGGATCACGACAAAAAGGAAAGCGAGCGTCTTGCCTAGAATTTTCATCGTCTATCCTCCTCATACATATCGAAAGGGGGTAACTACTCAGCCAAACGGAGAAATTCCCGAAAAAAGGGTGTGCGCAGGGGGCTACGCCCCCTGCGCACACCCTTTTTTCGGGTAAATCCGTTCGATGCCTGAGCAGTTACTCGGAAGGTAAAATAGAGGCGTTGAAAATAGTATACACCAGGTTATCTCTGCCCAGCTTAATAATTATCGCCACTCTTCATCGTTTCGACTTTGGCAATGATGGCTTCGAGGGAAATATCGGCCAGGGAATCCAGACGAAGTTCGGCGTGATCAACTGAAAGAAGGCGCGTCATGGGGTTGGGAACGACGACGCAAAAAAGGCCTGCTCTTTGGGCTGCGGTGACTCCATTGGGGGAATCTTCCAGCGCGAAGACTTCCTGAGATATCAGACCCAGCGAGTTCAACGTCAGTCGAAAGAGCGCCGGGTCAGGCTTGGCGCGCTGGACATCATCGCTGGTATGCACCACATCGAAATATTCCAACAAGCCCAAACGTTCGAGATGCCACCCCACCCAATCCCTGGCTGAACTGGAGGCGATCCCCAGCTTGAGATCCATTTCACGCGCCTTTAACAAATATTCTACAACCCCTGGGAGTATAGGCTGATTAGCAACCAGTTCCAATTCCCGCTGTCGCCGCTGTTCCCGCAATTCCTGACTGTCGAGTTTACATCCCAAAAGGATTTCTAGACGTTCGAGAGGGTCGAAATGCTCATTGGGGGAGATGCCAATGATTTGGCTCCACTCCTCGAAAGGCAAGTCCTGCCCATACTCCTGGTACAACTCTAACCAGGAGCGATAGACGGTGCTTTCGGTATCCAGGATCAAGCCATCGAAATCGAAAATCAAGCCTCGGATCATAGCGTCTCGAGTCGCCCGCGGATGGGCTTTTCATCTATTGGTGATTCGCTGCATGAGTTCACTGAACAAACTCATGAACGAGGGGGCGGGGCGGGATATATGGGGGTGCGTGCTGCGCACGCACCCCCATATATGCCGCGCCGAATCCTCTACTCGTAGTTTTTACAGTGGACTCCTGTATTGTACAACCAATTTCAGCGAAGTGCGTACATAAAGTCAGGAATGCTCTTCGACTTGCTCACTTGCCCACTTGCCCTGTATAATCCTCGCTGGAGGAACCCATGACCGAGAACGAAAAAAAACCGATCAAAATCGATGGGGGATTCTTTCACAGCCTCAGCAACGAGATCAAGCTGGTCTTTCGATTGTTGGCTGACCCGCGGGTGAGCTGGTGGCTGAAGCTGTTGCCATTTGCTTCGCTGGTGTACTTCATCTTCCCTGACATCGCTCCCGGGCCGATTGACGATGCTGTCGTTATTGGGGTGGGTGTCTATCTGTTTGTCGAGCTTTGCCCGCCCGAAATTGTCGAGGAACACCGTGAAGCTTTACGTAAAACCATTCCTGGTCGGTGGCATGATCCGGAACCAGAAGGTGAGCCTGATATCGTGGAAGGGGTGATCAAAGAGGAAAATACAGCGCCTTAGTAGAACACGAAGAAACCATACTCATCACCCTGGATCGACAGCAACTCGAACGCAGCGCAAATGTCGTAATGACTGAATCTCTACTATGAGCACATCGCCTCGCAAATTTTCGGTCATGATTTCGATTACAGGATCGTTTCTTGTTCTGGCCTGTTTGCTACTTCCAAGCAATAATATCCCCACCTCGATTCCGCCAACCCAGATAGCAACGCCAACCCAGACGCCGATCCCCTCGACCGCCACAGATCTTCCCCCAACCGACTCGCCTGGTCCCACAAGCACCCTCTCGTTATTTGTGCGCTTCGCAGTCATCGGCGATTACGGCCTGGTAGGGCAACCCGCCCAAGACGTTTCAAATCTGATAAAAAGCTGGCAACCAGATTTCATCATCACTACTGGAGACAATACTTATCCCGATGGCTCAAGAGAAACCTCCGATGAGAATATCGGCCAGTATTATCACCAATATATTTATCCATACGGTAACTGCTCAGCCATCGAACGGATTAGCCCGAAAAAAGGGTGTGCGAAGGGAGCTACGCCCCCTTCGCACACCCTTTTTTCGGGAACTTCCCCGTTTGGCTGAGTGGTTACTCCATACGTATGGAAGCTATGGAACAGGCAGCAAAGCCAACCGCTTTTTCCCCACCCTCGGCAATCACGATTGGATGACTGAGAACGCCCAACCTTATTTCGACTACTTCACATTGCTGGGGAATGAACGTTACTATGATTTCGAATGGGGTCTGGCACACCTTTTTGCCTTCACAGGCGAATTGATCGATTCTTATACCATCCGCGCCGATGAGCCTGCACCCCCATAACTGAAGGAGACAATCGAATGGCAAAAGTAAAATCTGCTCGCCACAAACGCAACGCTCAAAAACAACAACTCTGGCTCTGGATTGGCATTATTGGGGTACTCTTGATTGCCATGGCTGGCATTGCCTTAGCAAACCAATCCTCATTCCAATCTATTCCAGGCGAGATTTCCATTGATGAGGCCTATCGAAAATATCAGGAGGGCGCTTTTGTGCTCGATGTGCGCACCCAGGAAGAATGGGCTGAATACCACGCTACCAACACTACGTTGATCCCCCTGGACGAGTTGCCCAGCCGGCTCGACGAAGTGCCACGCGATCAAGAGATCGTGGTCATCTGCCGCTCAGGCAACCGCAGCCAGGTCGGACGCGATATCTTGCTAGAAGCCGGTTTCGAGGATGTTACCAGCGCGGCGGGCGGCCTGAAAGCCTGGAGCGCGGCTGGATATCCCATCGAGGGGACGCGACCCTAAATGGCGCTCTACGGCGGTATCGAGGCCGGCGGCGCCAAATTCGTCTGCGCAGTTGGGACAGGTCCCGCTGACATACGCGCTGAAGCGCGCTTTCCCACCACAACGCCTGCCGAAACCATCGGACGGGCGATTGCCTTCTTCGAAGCGCATGGCAAGTTATCGGCGATTGGCGTTGGTTCTTTCGGCCCGCTCGACCCGAATCCAGACTCTCCCACCTTTGGCCACATCACCACCACCCCCAAACCCGGCTGGGCGTACACAGATTTCCTCGGCGCGCTGAGGGCGGCTTACGATGTACCCATCGGCTTCGATACCGATGTCAACGCGGCCGCGTTGGGGGAACACCGCTGGGGCGCGGCGCAGGGATTGGATACGTTCATTTATCTGACGATTGGCACAGGCATCGGCGGCGGGGCGATGGTCGAGGGGAAACTGCTCCACGGGATGATGCACCCCGAGATGGGACATATTCGCATCCCTCACGACCGGGAACAGGACCCCTTCGAGGGAATCTGCCCCTTTCACGGCGACTGCCTGGAGGGGTTGGCCTCCGGTCCGGCGATGGAATCACGCTGGGGCGCGCGCGCCGAAGACCTGCCCGAGGGGCATCCCGCCTGGGAATTGGAAGCCGTCTATCTGGCCTACGCGCTGGTCAACTACATCACCATATTAGCCCCGCAGCGCATCATCCTGGGCGGCGGCGTGATGAAACAAGAGCATCTATTCCCCCTGGCGCGCGCGAAAACCCGAGAATTGCTCAACAACTATCTTCAGTTGCCAGAAATCCTAGAGGAAACGGATAACTTCATCGTTCCCCCTGGTCTTGGTCTGCGCGCGGGCGTGCTGGGAGCTATCGCTCTTGCTCATCGCGCTTGACAGCCCGGCAAAGCGAACTATAATATCGCCAACATCTCTAGCATACTTAAACGCGCTGACCGGGACGAGTAACCGATACAGGCCTGACAGAAAGAGGAGATCACTGGCTGAGAGTCTCCCCCAGAAACCGACCGACGAAAACCCCCCGCGAGCGTTGAGCTGAAAGGTAGTTCGGGCATTTGTAGATCGGTAAATTGATACAATAACCAAGCTACCAACTACCAATATACCAATCCACCGACTAAGCAAAACGGCTGACCCCGTTATCGGTCGCAAGGAGATGCTTGAAGTGCGTAATTCGTTGCGCCTTCGGGCAAATCCGGGTGGAACCGTGTGAGTGAAGAAGCTCGCGCCCCGGAATGGGCGCGAGCTTTTTTTAATGGATTGCGGACAACAGACGGCTGACCGCGGCATACCATAAGCAACCGACCGCGGTCTGCGGCCTTTCGTCTGCGGTCAATAAGGAACAAGAATATGTCTTCCCAACAACAAGAAAAATACGAGGAATCAGAACTCTACCGCATCCGGCATTCTGCGGCGCATATCATGGCCCAGGCAGTGATGGAGATGTTCGAACCAGGCGAGGCCCAAATCGCCATCGGCCCGCCGATCGAGGACGGCTTCTATTATGATTTCGATCTACCCCGCCCGCTGACGCCCGAGGATTTGGTAGCCATCGAGAAGCGCATGAGACAGATCATCGCCGGGCAGCACAAATTCGAGAAAAAGGCGGTCAGCGCCGAAGAGGCCAAAGCAATGTTCGCTGACCAGCCCTACAAAATCGAATTGATCGAAGGCCTGGAAACTGGCGGCGTGGACGAATATGGCGAGCCATTAGATGAGAAGCCCGAAATCTCTTTCTACTCGCATGATGCGTTTACCGATCTATGCCGCGGCCCGCATGTGGAGCATACGGGTAAGATCAACCCTTCAGCGATCAAGCTGCTCCATATTGCCGGAGCCTACTGGCGCGGCGACGAGAAGCGTCCCATGCTTCAGCGAATCTACGGCACGGCCTGGAAGAACAAGGACGAACTCGAAGCCCACCTCGGCAGGCTGGAAGAGGCCAAAAAGCGCGATCACCGCCGCCTGGGCAAAGAGTTGGATTTATTCAGCGTATCCCCGGATGTGGGCAGCGGCCTGATCCTGTGGCATCCCAAGGGCGCCCTGGTGCGCCATCTGGCGGAGGAGTTCTGCAAAGACGAGCACTTAGCCAACGGCTACGATTTCGTCTACTCGCCGCATATCGGGCGGGGGCAACTGTGGGAGAAAAGCGGCCACCTGAAATGGTACCAAGAGAATATGTATTCGCCCCTCGACATCGAGGGGAATGAATATTACCTCAAGCCGATGAACTGCCCCTTCCATATCGAGATTTTCAAAAGCAGGGTGCGCAGCTACCGTGATCTGCCCATGCGTTTCGCCGAGTGGGGCACAGTGTACCGCTACGAGCGATCCGGCGTGCTGCATGGATTGATGCGGGTGCGCGGCTTTACGCAGGATGACGCCCACCTTTTCTGCCGTGAAGACCAAATGCCCGAGGAAATCGATCGTGTGCTCGATTTCTGCCTGCACCTTTTGCGCGGTTTTGGGATGAATGAGTTCAAAGCCTATCTCTCGACCCGCGATCCGCAGAAATCCGCGGGGGATACTCAACGCTGGGATGACGCCACCGAAGCGCTTCGGGCAGCCCTTGATCGGGTCGGGCTGGATTACGAGGTGGATGAGGGCGGGGCGGCCTTCTACGGCCCCAAAATTGATCTCAAGATGATAGACGCCCTGGGCCGGGAGTGGCAATTGAGTACGATACAGTTCGATTTCAATTTGCCGGAGCGCTTCGAATTGATTTATATCGGAGAGGACGGCGAGCGGCGCCAACCCTACATGATTCACCGCGCGTTGCTCGGCTCGATGGAGCGTTTCATGGGCGTGTTGATCGAACATTACGGAGGCGCGTTCCCGCTCTGGCTGGCGCCTGTTCAGGCTATTGTCATCCCCATCGCCGACAGGCATATTCCCTACGCTGAAGAGGTTGCCGCCAGGATGGAAGCCGCCGGTTTGCGCGTGGAAGTGGATGCCCGCGGCGACCGCATGAACGCCAAAATCCGCGACGCCCAAAACCAGAAGATCCCCTTTATGCTGGTCGTGGGAGATCATGAGGTCGAAAACAACGTCGTCGCGCCACGGCTGCGTTCGGAGGAACGATTGGATGCGCTGCGCGTCGAGGACTTGATAGGAAGAATGCAGAAGGATATCGAAGATCGCATGTAGTTTAGGACTGACAGTCCCAAGAGGCCTGGCATTCTTGATTTCGATAAAACTCGTTGTAGACGAATCAATTCCCCCATGATATACTCCGCCCGGTTTTGCATGCTGTACGCAAACCAAAAAACTACACACGTCTCTTGACCCCCTGGCGCGTGCCGCGAGCGGGGAAGCTCCACCTGTGGTTCCCATCGGGATAGAAAGAGACGGAGGAAAAAACGCAAGGAGTCAAAAATGTCTGTTGTTTCCATGAAAGAACTCTTAGAGAGTGGTGTTCACTTTGGGCATCGCACCCATCGCTGGCACCCCAAGATGAAGCCCTACATCTTCACCGAGCGCAATAATATCCATATTATCGATCTGGAATTGACGCTCAAGGGGCTGGAAAATGCCTATGCCCTGGTCCGCGATATCGTGGCAAATGGCGGCAATGTGCTTTTCGTCGGCACAAAGCGGCAAGCCCAAGAAACCATCCAACTGGAAGCCGAACGATGTGGAATGCCCTGGGTCACTCACCGCTGGTTAGGCGGCATCATGACCAACTGGACCACGATGCGTCAGCGCGTCAATGAGTTGAACCGCCTGGAACGCATGCGCGACCACGGCGAGTTCGATACATTGATCAAGAAAGAGGCTTTGGGTCTACACCGCAAGATCGAACGTCTGGAGTTGCTTTTCAATGGCATTCGCAATATGGAAAGCGTGCCAGAGGTTCTCTTCGTCGTGGATGTCAGCCGGGAAGTGACCGCCGTCCATGAGGCTAACATCCTCGATATCCCCGTGGTTGCCATGGTGGATACCAATTGCGATCCCAGCAATGTTGATTACATTATCCCCTCCAATGACGATGCGATCCGCGCCATCAAACTCATCGTTGGGAAGATCGCCGACGCGGTGTTGGAAGGGAAAGCCATGCGCAAGGACGAAGAAGAATATCCAGTCCAGGTTCCCGAGGTTCGCTACGCAGAAACTGCGGAACTGAGCGACGAGGAACTGCTCGGCGCTGCAACCCTGGCCAAAATGGAAGCAGCCAAGGCCGAGGCCGCCGAAGCTGAGGCCGAGGATGACGACGAAGCAGAAGCCCCCCTCGAAGAGGTAAAATTCGACGAAGAAACCACCGAAGATGATGAGACATAGAGAATGAGCATCACCACCAACGAAATCAAAGAACTGCGCGAAAAGACCAGCGCGGGCTTCATGGACTGCAAAAAGGCTTTGGAAGAAAATAATGGCGACTTCGAAAAAGCCGTCGAGTATCTGCGTAAAAAAGGCCTGGCGAAAGCCGCAAAGCGCGCCGACCGCGTCGCCTCGGAAGGCATATTGGAACTCTATAACCACGGCGATGGCCGGGTGGGCGTCATGGTCGAAGTCAACTGCGAAACCGACTTCGTTGCCCGCTCCGAGACTTTCCGTAATTTTGCCCACGAGATCGCGCTGCAAATCGCCGCCCTCTCCCCCCTTTGGATCACCGAGCAAGATATTCCGGAAGAGATTCTCTCCAAAGAACGAGAGATTGCCAGAGAGCGCGCCCTGCAAGAAGGCAAACCCGAAAACGTCAGCGAACGCATCGCCGAAGGCCGGCTTGATAAATTCAAAGACGAGGTTGTCCTCCTGCGGCAGCCCTATATCCGCAATGACAAGCTGACCATCCAGCAATATCTGAATGAGGCCATCGTCGCCATCGGTGAAAATATCATCATCCGGCGATTTACCCGCTGGGCTGTAGGCGAAAAGAGCAACTAGGCGCAAAAAAGGTCAACCAAAAGGTTGACCTTTTTGCTAAAATGTAACCATCACTTGACTTCTCACGAGGGCAAACGCTATGGGTGAAAATCTCGAATTCAAGCGCATCTTGTTGAAACTCGGCGGCGAGTCGCTGTCGGGTCCGAATGGGTTTGGCATCGATCCTCTCCGCGCTGAACACGTCGCTCAACATATCCAGGGAATCTCTGACCTGGGTGTGGAGATCGCCATGGTGATAGGCGCTGGCAATATCTGGCGCGGCCAGCGTGGATTGGATCGGGGGATGGATCGCGCCACGGCAGATTATATGGGCATGTTGGCCACTGTGCTGAATGCCCTGGCTTTGATGGATGCCATGGAACGCGCCGGCATTGTGACCAGGGTACAAACCGCTATCGAGATGCGCGATGTCGCCGAGCCATATATCCGGCGGCGCGCCATCCGGCATCTGGAAAAAGGGAGGGTGGTCATCTTCGGAGGCGGGACAGGCAACCCCTACTTCTCGACTGATACCGCGGCCGCCTTGCGGGCAATGGAGATCGGCGCGGATGTGCTCATCAAAGCGACCAAGGTCAATGGCGTCTATGATTCTGACCCCATGACCAACCCTGATGCTATCAAATTCGACCGGCTGACCTATATCGAAACCCTGAACCGCCGCCTGGAAGTCATGGATAGCACTGCCGTCTCGTTGTGCATGGACAACCACCTGCCCATCCTGGTGCTCAATCTCTGGGAAGAGGGCGCCCTCCGTCAGGCGTTGCATGGAGAAACGGTGGGCACCATCGTATCAGACTAGGGTTCTCTCTGCGGGCTGTTGCAGAAAAAATGAGCGCTTTATTGGCAAATGTCTATCGAAGAGATCGCCGCAGATGATGATCTCGATGAAAAACAGGTGGAAGAATGGTAGAATCACCAAGGAATAGGAATTACCGCTTCTGAGGAGTGACCCATGCTAAATGATCTGTATAACGATGCCAAGACACGCATGCAGAGCGCCCTGCAAGCCCTCGAGGAGGACCTTGCCGCTATCCGCACCGGCCGCGCTAACCCTGCTCTGGTAGAGAAATTGTCTGTACAATATTATGGCTCCCCTACCCCTTTGCAGCAACTCGCCAGCGTCGGCGTTCCAGAACCCCGCATGTTGCTCATCCGTCCCTTCGATCCATCGAATACGAAAGAGATCGAGCGAGCAATCCTGGCCTCGGATTTGGGTCTGACCCCCAACAGCGACGGCAAAACAATCCGCCTTCACTTGCCCCCGCTAACCGAAGAGCGGAGGGAAGAACTGGCGCGCATCGTCGGTCATCGCGTCGAGGAGGCTCGCGTAGCCATTCGCAATGTGCGCAGGGATAGCTTGAAAGAGATGCGTGAATTCGAAGATGAAGACCTGATTTCCAAGGATGATCGCACAAGAGGCGAGAAGGAAATCCAAAAATACACCGATGAATACATCGAAGAAATAGATCAAATCGGTGAAAGAAAAGAGAAAGAAATCAGAGAAGTGTAATTTGCATCAATCAATGTTTGCCTGAGATCCGAAATGATGGCGAAAGAAACAGAAGCCTTGCCCCATAGAATCCCCAAGCACGTCGCCATTATCATGGATGGCAACGGACGATGGGCTTTATCGCGCGGCCTACCGCGTTTGGCCGGCCATCGAGCCGGCACCGAAAACCTTCGCAGAGTCATCGAGGCCTGCGTCGAATTTGGCATCCAATACCTGACCCTGTACGCTTTCTCTACAGAAAACTGGGGCCGACCGATCGAGGAAGTGCGCGGCCTGATGCGTATTCTGGAAGATGTCATAGACCGGGAATTAGCCGAACTTCATAAGAATGGCGTACAACTTCGCCACATTGGCGAACTCGACCGCATCAAACCATCACTGAAGAAGAAAGTGCTCGAAGCCATCGAGTTGACAAAAAACAACACCCACCTGATACTCAATGTGGCTTTCAACTACGGCGGGCGTGATGAAATCATCTGGGCTATTCGACATATGATCGAAGATGGCATTGCCCCAGAAAATGTCTCAGTAGAATTAGTCAACCAATACCTGTTTACTGTCGGCTCCCCAGACCCCGACCTGATCATCCGCACCTCAGGCGAGCTGCGCGGAAGTAATTTCTTGATCTGGCAGGGGGCGTATGCCGAGTGGTATTTCACCCCCGTCTTCTGGCCTGACTTTGGGAAGGACGAATTGAAAGCTGCCATCGAAGAGTACAGCCGGCGAGATCGGCGGTTTGGACAGGTGAACGAGAAAAGCTAATGCTGCGTCAAAGAGTTATCGTTACGATCGTTTTGCTGCCAATCGGGATGGCAGCAATTTATTATGGCGGCCTGTACTACATCTCGCTTATCACGATCTTCTTGGGATTGGCCGCCTGGGAGTATGGGCAATTATTCAGCGCCGGAGGGTATCGGCCCTCTGGCGTTTTGGTTGTTGGGGGCGCATTGGCATTTATCCTCCTGCGATCCCTGGATTACTTTTACGAGTCATCCTGGTACGATGATATAGCCTGGCTGATCAGCATCTTGGTCCTCGTCAGCATGACTTACCACCTGATCCAATACGAGCGCGGGCGAGATCAGGCGGCAACCGACTTCGCCGTGACCATCTCGGGCATATTGTATATTGGCCTGTTAGGATCCTACCTGGTTTTGTTGCGGGGCTTACCGGATGGTGCCTGGTGGGTTCTGACGACTCTGCCGGCGGTATGGCTGGCTGATTCAGGGGCTTATTTCTATGGTCGCACATACGGAAAAAGAAAGCTCTGCCCCAGGCTCAGCCCCAAAAAGAGCTGGGAAGGCTACCTCGCAGGGATCGCCGTCAGCATCTTGGGAACAGCCGCTTTTGCGGCCATGTGGAGGCTCCCTGCTGGCCCAGGAACCGAACTCACGGCTCTGCGCGGCGCAATTCTGGGATTGATCATTTCGGTCGTTGCTCCTTTGGGGGATTTGGGCCAGAGTATGATCAAACGGCAATTTCACGTCAAAGATTCGAGCAACCTGATCCCTGGTCATGGGGGAGCATTCGACCGCATTGATAGCTGGTTATGGGCTGGAGTGCTGGGATATTATATAATCGTCTGGTTTTTTCTATAGGAGTTGCCGATGGCAAATTCCCAACCCACACGGAACCTTGCTCTTGAATTGGTACGTGTGACTGAAGCTGCTGCGCTGGCTTCAGGCCGGTTCATGGGACGCGGGCAAAAAGAAGCCGCTGATAAAGCCGCTGTTGACGCCATGCGTTTAGTGCTGAATTCCATCGAAATGGATGCCATCGTGGTCATTGGAGAGGGGGAAAAAGACGAAGCGCCGATGCTTTATAACGGTGAAAAATTAGGTACCGGCAATCCCCCTGCTGTGGATATCGCTGTTGACCCCATTGACGGCACCCGCCCATTGGCCAATGGTTTCATCAACTCTATATCCACAGTGGCCATAGCCCCCCGGGGTACCATGTTCGACCCCGGCCCTTTCATGTATATGCACAAGATCGCGGTTGGGCCTGAAGCTGCGGGCATGATTGACATCGACGCTCCTGTCGAAGACAACCTGCAACGTATCGCTCGTATCAAAAAGATGCATGTCAACGATCTTACCGTGGTCATCCTCGACCGACCGCGCCACGCCGAACTGATCCGGCAGATACGCGAATGTGGGGCCAGGATCCGCCTGATCCCCGATGGCGATGTGGCCGGCGCGCTGATGACTTGCTGGCCAGATGCAGGCGTGGACGTTCTAATGGGAGTCGGCGGCACCCCAGAGGGCGTACTGGCGGCCTGCGCGCTGCGCGGTATGGGGGGCGAAATCCAGGGGAAACTGTACGCCCGCGATGAAGACGAAATCGCCCGCGGCCGGGAAATGGGGTATGATTTCGAGAGAAAACTCACCATTGACGATCTGGTCGCCTCCGATGATGTCTTCTTCGCAGCTACGGGGATCACCGACGGCGCTCTGTTGGATGGAGTCAAATACTTCAGTCATGGCGCCAGGACGGATAGCCTTGTCATTCGCGGCCTGACCGGCTCGGTGCGCGAGATGACCGCCCGCCATAACTTCGACAAGCTCAACCCCATCAGCCAGGTCGAATATTAGAACCAACCCAAAAGGCGTCCGCTAACGCAGGTGATGTGCACTTTCGCTCAAGTGCACCCCGCCTGCGTTTGACAACCCTCGAAACGCGTGGTATTATCCCCGCTAACAATTCAATAACCCCTGGCGATACTCTTATCCAGAGAGGTGGAGGGACCGGCCCTGTGAAACCTCAGCAACCGGTCAGTCCAGTAATCAGTGACCCGTCATCTCCTTGAGTGACCTTCTTTCCACTGACAACTGAAAACTGACAACTGAAAATGGTGCTAATTCCGGCAGACGGATGTTCTGGAAGATGAGAGGGTGCTGTACAATTTCGTGCATTGCCCCTCTTGGCTAGAGGGGCAATTTTTTTCTGGAGGTATGAATGACAACTACTTTTATGAATTCACCAAAACTGCTCTTCACTTCGGAGTCGGTCACCGAAGGCCATCCCGACAAGATCTGCGATCAAATCAGCGACGCCGTCCTGGATGCCTGCCTGGAACAGGACCCCTATTCCCGCGTGGCCTGTGAAGTTGCCACCAAGACGGGGTATGTCATGCTGCTTGGCGAAATTACCACCCAGGCAACTGTCAACTACGACAAGCTCGCTCGAAAAGTGATCAGCGATATCGGCTACACCCGGGCAAAATATGGTTTCGATGGTCAAACTTGTGGGGTGTTGGTGGCGATTGCCGAGCAATCTGGGGACATCGCTATGGGCGTTGACAAGGCCCTGGAAGCCAAGAGCGGTGAAATGACCGAAGAGGAAATCGAGGCCATCGGCGCTGGCGATCAAGGCATGATGTTCGGCTATGCCTGCAACGAAACTCCCACGCTATTACCTATGCCGATATATCTGGCTCACAAGCTGACCCGCCGCCTGGCCGAAGTCCGCAAGGATGGCACCCTGCCCTGGTTGCGACCCGATGGCAAGAGCCAGGTCACTGTGGAATACAGTCATGGCAAGCCTGTGCGTGTGGATACCGCCCTCATCAGCACCCAGCATTCTCCCGATCTCTCGCAAGAGGAGATCCGCGAAGACATCATCGAACATGTGATCATGCCGGTATTACCCGCGGATATGGTGGACGATGATCTGAAAATATTCGTCAACCCGACCGGCCGGTTCGTGATTGGCGGCCCCCAGGGGGATGCCGGCGTTACTGGCAGGAAAATCATCGTGGATACCTATGGTGGGATGGGACGTCACGGGGGCGGGGCTTTCAGTGGAAAGGATCCCACCAAGGTTGACCGCTCCGCGGCGTATGCGGCACGATGGGCGGCCAAGAACGTGGTTGCAGCCGGCCTGGCTGACCGCTGTGAAATCCAGGTGGCCTATGCGATCGGGGTGGCTCACCCCCTGAGCGTCAACGTCGAAACCTTCGGGACCGGGGTGATTGACGACGAGAAGATCGCTGATATAATCACCGAACACTTCGACCTGCGCCCCGGGGCGATCATCCGAGATTTAGGCCTGCGTCGCCCCATTTTCCAGCAAGTCGCCACATACGGCCACTTCGGCCGCGACGACCTGGACCTGCCCTGGGAACACACGAACAAAGCCGACGCATTGCGAGCAGCCGCAGGGCTGTAGACCAATCACTCTTTTTTCGCTGTAATACTAAAGATAGGGTCGAACCTTTTGCGCGATTTGCTTTTTGGGCCGATAACCTGTCAGGTGTTCTTTGACCACGCCATTCTGAAAGAGCATCAAGGTGGGAACCCCCATGACCTGATACTGAATAGCGATGTTTTGATTGTCCTCCACATCGAGTTTGACCACCTTGACCTGACCTGTCCACTCCTCGGCCAGCTCTTCGACGATGGGCTCGAGCATCTTACATGGCCCACACCATACGGCCGTGAAATCAACCAACACAGGCAGGGAGGCGCCAAGCACTTCTTCCTGAAATGAATCTTCGGTAACATATTGCAGATCAGACATACGTTCATACTCCCAACGTTGTTCGAGATTTTTCAGGCGAATATCGAGACGATGGTACTTAGCCAGCGTGAAAAAGTCAAGGTTTCTGGTGATTACCCACATCGCGCATACGGCGAATCAATTCGCTGCAACAGCTGCGAAGCCGACCTTCGTCTGCTAAAAATCAGCCTTCGTAGGCAGGCTTTGCGTACTAGTTGCTGCGGTTTCTAACCGCCAGGGATTTGCGGGTAATCACCAGAAGGTTTTTATTGACGCTCGGATACGTGCGTGATAGAATTCGTTGCACACCGGGCGCGTAGCTCAATGGCAGAGCAGTGGCCTTTTAAGCCATTGGTTGAAGGTTCGATCCCTTTCGCGCTCACAGTATGACAAGCCGCCGTAATAGCGGCTTTTTTGTTGCGGGCGCTTCGTGCTGCGTTGGCGCTACTCAGCGCTTCGTGCACCCCCCTCGATCCTCCCACCACGGGGGGAGGAGGCGCGCCCGGTGACAGGTTAATACAAAACGCAACGGCAGTTGAGCCATTGCGCCAGAGTATCCACCGAAAAGGTGGGCGCGGGGGGACTCGAACCCACGACCTCACGGATGTGAACCGTGCGCTCTAACCAGCTGAGCTACGCGCCCCGAACATGCGGGATTATAGCAGATGAGATTTTCTTTGACAAGCAAAAAGGTCGAACTACTTACCACAGGTTAGATCGAATGGCACTCTGATGTAAAGCCTGGTCATGCCAGCCTGTAGAGCGCCGCAGGCAATATAGCTATAGGAAAACTCCTCACTGACATCTTCGAACAGGATATTTTGCTCCTCCAATGGATCGAAGGACAGGAAGTGATGCTCATCCAGCGTCCGAATATAGAGACCAATCCGTTCTTGAGTTTTATTTCGGATCAGAATGTTCGCCGGCCGTATGTAATCTGACACATCATAATGTTGCCCCGATTGAGCGGTCGGTCCTCCCAGTCCACCACACAAAGGGACGATCAGAGTCTTATGAGTGGTAAAATCGAATGTCCCAGACGCAGACAGGTTACAGGAGTTCATCGTGAAGGCATACCAACCGTTTTTCAATATGTAGAAGCTATCTGTCTCGGGTGAAACTGTGAAGGTGTACGTGGCTGGCCCATAAAGCTCGAGTGTGAATTTGGATCGGCTATTATTGTATATCCAAAAGAAAATCTCTTTGGGTTTATCACTATCGTCGCCGTCGTCTTCCTCCTCATCTTGTGCAAAGGCAATCCCCGGTGGGAACACCAAAGCGAACAACAGGATCGTCAGGATGATTATATAAAGAAGAGTCGGTCGGTTCTTCATAGCTACCTTTCCTTTCGAGAAATACTCGCAGATATAAAACCGATGACGAATGTCAAGATAATTATACTCCCAATGCAAGAATGATGCAGCGCTGCTGACACCCTACCATATGGACGCAGTCATCTTTGGCAATGTCACCCTCGATATCATCTGTTACCCCGTCAACAACGTCCCCCGGCGGGAGTCGATCTCCTTCGATCAGGTGGCCGTCTCGCCGGGCGGATGCGCATCCAACGTGGCGATTGGGATGGCGACGATAGGCATCCCCACCGCGCTGGTCGCTCGAACCGGGGACGATGATTCCGCCGAACTGCTCTATCAGTACTGGCGAAGAGTCGGCCTGGATACGCGTTTCGTGGAGCGTCAACCAGACATCCCGACCGCCGTCAGCGTTGGCCTGGTGGACAGCAACTTCCAGCCGCGCTTCGTGCATACGCCGGGAGCTAACGGAGCGCTCAGCGCCGAAGCCCTCGACATCCCCTCTCTGGCTGCGGCCGGGGCGCGCTTTCTGCACGTGGCCGGTTTCTTCGTGCTGCCCGGCCTGCTCGATGAGCGTCTCTCCCAGAAACTGGCCCAGGCCCAGAACCTGGGGCTGCGCACCTCGCTGGATGTCGTGTTCACCGAACGCATGGATGACCCCCATTTGCGCGCCTCGCTCTGGGCAGCCATGCCCCACCTCGATCATTTTCTGTGCAATGATTACGAAGCATATCGGATGACAGATATCCGCGACTCGAAGAAGGCCGCCCGCGCCTTGAAGGCGCGCGGCGCAACGAACGTGATCGTCAAACTGGGGGAGAAAGGATGCTGGGTGGAGAGCGATTCTTTTACCGGCAGGATTCCCGCGCCCAAAGCAGAGGTAGTTGATACCACAGGCGCGGGGGATGCCTTTGCCGCCGGCTTCATCGCCGCCCTTTGCCGCGGTGCAGACCTCCCCACAGCGGCCGAAGCCGGAAACCGGGCCGGGGCGCGGATAGTGGGCAGGTTGGGAGCTATCCAGGCCTGGCTAGACTACCAACGAAACAGATAATCCGGCTCTTCTGGCCTGGCAAAGAGCTTCGCCAGCGCTGCCCCAACCACGAAGCCGCCGATATGCGCCCAAAAGGCCACACCGCCCACATCCGGGCCGCCCAGGGAAATCACGCCGGAGAAAAATTGCAGCACAAACCACAAACCCAGCACCAGCGCCGCCGGCAGCAGCGACATGCGGATGAAGAACCCCAATGGCACCAACGTCAACACCCGGCTCTGCGGATAGAGCACCAGATAGGCACCCAACACCGCGGCGATAGCGCCGCTCGCGCCCACCGTGGGGACCTGCGATCCGGGGTTAGTCAGAATATGCGCCAGGGAAGCCGCCGCCCCGCCGATCAAATAGAAAACGAAGTAGCGTCCGCGCCCCATGCGGTCTTCCACGTTGTCGCCGAAAATCCATAGATACAGCATATTGCCGCCGATGTGCGCCAGGCCAGCGTGCATGAACATGCTGGTAAAAATATCGGTGATATCGCCCAGGCTGATCCCCTTCGTGAACTGGATGGGGATCAAAGCGAACTCATACACCAGGGCCTCCTGCTCAGCGCCCAACATACTCTGGAACAAATAGACCAGGATGTTCACGGCGATCAACGCGTAATTGACGATGGGCGTCTTGCGGGTGGGAATTTCATCACGGAGAGGGATCATTATTTCGCTCCTTTACCAGGTAGATGCCCGGCAGACTGATTAGCGTAGTCAGTCCTTTGATAAGCACATTGCTCACGAAGATTGACCAAACCACCGCCTCAGGCAGCACGCCGCCGAATGCCAGCCAGCAAAAAAGCAAACTATCCAGGGGGATGCTGAAGGCATTGCTAACCAAAACCCGCGCCCATTGATATCTGCGAGTTACCTTCTCCACCCACAGGCGATATCCTTCGGTATCAACCAGTTCGGCGATCACTTCCGCCGCAATCGAGGCAAATACGATCCGCCACACCGGGGAGAGCACCCTCCCAAACTCTTCTTGAGGGCCAACGGTCAGGTCCGGCGGCAGGATAGAGGTCAACCAGAACAAACCCGCCATCAGCACGTTGATCGCTGCGGCGACGACGATCAAGGAGCGCGCTGCCTTGATGCCAACAGTCTTATGCGCCAGATCCCGCAACGTGAAAGTAAAAGGATAGACGAATGTGCCGGCATCTATGGAAAACCCGGCAATCATCACGATCCGCAGGCTGGCGATATCTGCCATCATTTGGAAAGCGACATAGGCTGCTGAGACAAGTGTTGCTGCTACCAAGCCAATTCTCCCAAAGCTCTCACGGATGCGCGAAAACCAGACGCCAGCCGCCCCAGTAGCGCTCACCCTGATCGCCAGAACACTCCGGCACGAACAAACTCACCGCCTCACCCCCCTCGCCGATGAGAAGCGTATAGTTTGTCTCAGGCGTCATCGTGAAGTCGGCGTACCCCCAGCCCATCTCGGGCTTCAGGCCGGTGAAGAAGTGCTCCTCCTGTTCGCCCCAATGGATGACGATCTCCACGCCGGGGATGCCCTCCCCGGCATTGTTCTGCACGATGATTTGGATGAGCGCATCGCCGATCTCCGGCTCGCACACCAGGGCCTGCTCCCGCATCACGAAGGGAGGCGCCAGCGTGGGCGTTGGCGTGCGGGTGGGAAGCGGCGTGAAAGTCAGGATAGGCGTGCGGGTCAGGGTTGGCGTTGGTGAGAGGGTCTCCGTGGCAGTGGGCAGGCCTTCATCGGTCCCCTCGGGGGTGGTCGTCTCGTTTGGGGTTTCTACTGTCTCCGAGGGAGCAGGCTCTGTTTCCAGCGTCGCGGCCCCTTCGGAGATGGGAGTCTCCGAGAGCAGCAGCGACGATGTAGCCGTGCGCGGCGCAGACGCTGGGACTTCCCCCAGGGCAGCCGACAACCTCGCCAACGCCAGAGCGGTCTCATATGAATAGCCCTCCGCCAGATACCGCTGACTCTGCTCCGCCAGGGCGCTGGCGGGGTCCTGCTCGTTCAATAAACCCAGACGGGCTATCGCGCGAGTCATATCTCCGGTGGCCGAATAGGCCAGGGCAATGGCGGCGCGGTAGGCATCCTTATAATCCGATCTTAAGGCATGGGGATGGGTATTGGTATATTCGGCAGGAGAGATCACCCAGGCATAAAGCAATCCTGCTATAAAGCCCAGGATCACGCCGGTCAGCAGGTACCAGGGGCCGCGCGTCTCTCGCGTCATGGCGCCGCCCCCTGTGGGGTATCCTGAATGGCCCCTGAATAGCTTTCCACCCCTTCGTAGAGCAGCTCCAACCTGGCCAAATCCGATTGGGAATACCCCACCTCGCTGGCGAAGACGATGGCGCTCCGAATCGTCTCCAGCGGGTCTCCCCCTCCTAAAAAGGCCAGGCGTCCCACCGCCAAAGCAGGATCACGCTCGAGCTGGTAAGCCTCCGCCGCCATCAGCACATAATCCGCCTGGTAATCCTGGCGCAGGCTGTCGGGGGTGGTATCCACATAATCCACAGGATCAACCACCCAGCCATAGAACAGGCCGATGCCGATGCCGATGATGATGGCGATGAGAAATCTGATCCAGCGACTCAAGGTATCAATTCTCCCAAGGCCGCCAGCAGCAGAGTTACATTCTCGCGGCGGGCGCTGAAGCCCATCAGGCCGATGCGCCAGATCTGCCCGGCCAGGGGGCCGAAGCCGCCGGCGATCTCGATGTTGTATTCATCGAGCAATCGTTTGCGGATGGCGGCGTCGTCCAGACCTTTGGGAAGTTGCGGCGTGGTCAGAGTGGGCAGGCGGTGCGCTTCGGGGACGCGCGGCGGCAGCCCAAGTTTCTCCAGGCCAGCCCAGAGGGTTTGGGCGTGTTCGCGGTGCCGGGCGAAGCGCGCTTCCAGACCCTCTTCGACGACCATTCGCAGGGCTTCCCGCAGGGCGTAGTTCATGTTGATCGGCGCGGTGTGGTGATAGGTGCGTTCCGCCCCCCAATATTTGGTCACCAGGGTGAGATCCAGGTACCAGTTCCCTACCGGGGTCTGGCGTCTCGCGAGCGCCTCACGCGCCCGCGGGCCGACAGTCAAAGGGGCCAGGCCGGGAGGGCAGGAGAGGGCTTTCTGTGTGCCGCTGTAAGCCACATCCACATCCCAGGCGTCTATCTCGACCGGCAGACCGCCCAGCGAAGTGACTGTATCCAGGACAAGCAATGCGCCGTGACGGTGCGCGGCTGCAGCGATCTCGGCGATATCCGGCTGGCGCGCGCCCGTGGAGGTTTCGGCATGTACGAGGGCCAGCAGTTTGTACCTGGCCGTGATCAATGCGGTCTCGATCTCCTTGGGGGTGAAGACCTCGCCCCAGGGACGATCCAGCCGGTCAACCTGTGCGCCATAACGGCCGGCCATATTGACCATACGCTCGCCGAAGTAGCCGTTGACGGCGATCAGGACGCGGTCGCCCGGCTCGATGAAATTGCACAAGGCCGCCTCCATCCCTGCGCTGCCCGTCCCAGAGACCGGGATGGTCAGTTCGTTTTCGGTCTGGAAGACGAAGCGCAATAGCTCCTGCACCTCAGCCATGAGGGTCAGGAACTCCGGGTCGAGATGGCCGACCGGCGGCTGGGCGAGGGCGCGCAGAACGCGCGGCGGAACCATGCTCGGGCCGGGGCCTAACAGGATGCGAGAGGAGAGGTTCAAATCATCGAATCGAGGGGGTTTCATGCCTTACCTCCTGGGGTTGTTGATGAAGCTTCTGCAATATCAAGTGTACCCTAAATTTAGTCTGAAAGGGGGGGAATTCGATATTCCAACGTTACTACTCAGCCAACCGACGCCTGAGAATGAATTCCCAGGCTGAGAAACGAAGTCGGATAAAATCCGACTGGAAATACGCTGATTTACCAGTCCGTTTGAACGGACTTTGCTTTCCAGCCCAGGATTTCAATCCAGGGCGAGGGATGCCTGAGTTGTTACTAAAAATGTGGAGAGTTTTGTGTTTTTACGTGCTATAATACATTATAGTTGGGCCAGAAGTGTTAAGTTTGGTAAACATGCTCGCCTACGACTCCCAGTTATCGATGTAAGAATAACCACCTTCGTATCTCTCATATAATTCGGCATCAATCGGGAAATGTTGATTATATGGCGTGTGGATTATCGTTGGAGAATAAACGATTGGTAGACCTTCTCTTCGGAGTATATTATATACTCTATTTGTTTGGTATTCCTCCACGGTAAATAGTAATATATCCCCTTCAAAATTATACATTACGCCCCAAACACGAACACCATGTTCAGCTAATAATTTTTTAATTTCATTTCTGCCCCAAACAACATTTGCCATTATTCCAAAATCACTTATTGGACCATACATCAAATCTTGTAGGAAAGCGATAATTGGTGTAAGCCAATCAAGTGCACAAGCAATATTCAATATCAAATCAAACATCATCCACATCCGGTAAGAACATATGTTCTGATTATACTACGCTCAAATTTTTAGTCAAGGAGAAAAGATAAATGGGAGATAAAGACTTACTCTTTTGCTCCGGCACGATTTTCGGATTAATCGTCGCCTTCTTGGTTGGTTTTATTTCTCTAAAGCTTCGAGACTCACGAATGAAAATGGGGCAAAAAAATCGCCCATTGGATACATTCCCAGATGCATCCCAATCTAGTATGACACCATCTAGTATCTATTGGAAAAGTCAAAAGGCTTCTATTAGTTGGACTTTCTGGCTCATAGTTCTAATAGGGCTTGCCTTATTAGCAATACGAGTGTTCAAGTATATCATCGAAATAATGATATGATTTTGTTTGGTGCCCTTACGAAATCTCATAAGTATAGATTGAACAGCTTTTCGCTGTTTTCCCAGGTACACTTGAAGGCGACAGCTTGGAAATATTAACCTTACTTTACGGAAACCTAATAAATGATCCAAACACCCCCTCTCGCCTCAGAGAGCTCCTCAACCAAAATCGGCCTAATCTTCGCCGCGCCCATTGTGGTGGTCGGCAATACCTGGCTGCCACTGCCTCAGTTCATCGTTTGGGCATCCTGACCAGACTGAGGATCAGGAAACGACCAGAACGTCCCTTAGGGCAGCATGTCGCCTCCTCTTGACTACGACAAAAGATAGAAAACCTGCTTGATTCCGTATCGAAAATACTATACAATAAACGTAAGTGACCTAATCACAGCAGAACAAAGGAAGCAAAATGGAAACAGTGAACAATGATACTGGTCACATCGATACGATCAAGGTCGCAGCGAACTCACGCACATCTGCTGTGGCCGGCGCGATTGCAGGTGTCTTTCGGGAACACCGGCGCGCTGAAGTACAGGCAATTGGGGCTAGCGCAGTAAATCAGGCCGTCAAAGCTCTCGCACTCGCCAAAGGATACCTTGCGGAAGACGGCTTCAACATCGTGTGCATTCCCTACTTTGTTGACGTAGAAATAGACGACAAAGTACGCACCGCAATCCGCTTCACTGTCGAGCCCCACTAACGCCCCGATCTTCCAGGCAGTTTGATATCCTGTGCTACGGGGGTTTTTGCGCGCGAGAAACGCCTCCCAAGAATTGCGGGGGATATGGCAACATGGTAGAATCTCCCTGAATTGTTGTTATCAACGCTTCACTGAATTAGTCCGTTAGAAATGAAATTCGTAACTGCTCAGCCATCGAACGGATTAGCCCGAAAAAAGGGTGTGCGAACGCAAAGCGGCTACGCCCCCTTCGCACACCCTTTTTTCGGGAATTTCTCCGTTTGGCTGAGTAGTTACATTCCTGGTTTAATTCCGGCTCGTCCGGGTTAGGATCGAAAAAGCGAATAATTGCGAAAAAACAAAAGATTTTTCGGACGCTGACATTCGCAGAAAAACGTTGATGATCGAGGTTTGTTTTGAAATTTCGAGGAAGATAAATTATGGAAACACAAGTTGGTACATTTGCAGTCAAAAAAGGATTAGCGCAAATGCTCAAAGGCGGGGTGATTATGGATGTGGTCACTGCCGACCATGCTCGCATCGCCGAAGATGCCGGCGCCGTGGCGGTGATGGCGTTGGAGCGCGTCCCTGCGGACATTCGCGCCTATGGCGGCGTTGCCCGCATGAGCGACCCGGGCCTGATCGAGGAGATCATGAGCGCCGTCTCCATCCCGGTGATGGCTAAAGTGCGCATCGGACACTTCGTCGAGGCGCAAATCCTGGAGGCGCTGGGCGTGGATTATGTGGACGAATCCGAGGTGCTCACCCCTGCCGACGAGGAGCATCACATCAACAAACATGACTTCAAGATCCCCTTTGTGTGCGGCTGCCGAAATCTGGGCGAGGCCCTGCGCCGAATAGGGGAAGGCGCGGCCATGATCCGCACCAAAGGCGAGGCCGGCACGGGTGATGTGGTCGAAGCTGTGCGCCATGCCCGCGCTGTCCTCGGCGAAATCCGCCGTTTACAGAACATGCCCGACGAAGAATTGATGTCGTACGCCAAGAACATCGGCGCGCCCTATGAGATCGTCAAAGAAACCAAAGAATTGGGCCGCCTGCCGGTAGTCAACTTCGCCGCCGGCGGCATCGCCACTCCTGCCGATGCAGCCATGATGATGCAGTTAGGCGTAGACGGCGTCTTCGTCGGCTCCGGCATCTTCAAGTCGGGCGACCCTGCCCGGCGGGCTGCCGCCATCGTCAAGGCCACCACGCACTTCAACGACCCGGCGATCCTGGCCGAGGTCAGCCGCAACCTGGGCGAACCGATGGTTGGGCGGCAGGTGACAGACATTCCCGAGGCGGAGCTGATTGCGCAACGAGGATGGTGATTTCAGGAGGCAGTGGGCAATGAGCAGTAATCAGAATCTTCGCAGAGTACTAGATGGTGCGCGTGGATGAAATTACAGTTGCCGTGCCCACAATTTACATCTACATATTTACGCAACATGCTCTCCGTGAAATGCGTCGACGCGGCATTCGTGAAGATGAAGTTCGCTTTGTGCTAGATGATCCAGACCAATTCGAGCAAGTACGCTCAGGCCGCTGTGTTTACCAGTCTCGACTGATGAAAGGTGCTCCGCTGAAAACATACTTGCTGCGCGTTTTCGTAGATGTTGATCACGATCCACCAGAGGTAGTGACTGCTCATCAAACGAGCAAAGTGCAGAAGTACTGGAGGTCTGAATGAAAATAACGTACGACACCTATACAGATATTTTGACGATAATTCTAAAAGACGCCGCCATAGCAGAAAGCGATGAAGAAAAGCCTGGTATGATTCTGGATTATGATACCGATGGACATATGGTTTCCATTGAAATCCTTGATGCATCACGGCGAGTCACACAGCCGAATCAAATGGTATATGAGCTTGCCGGGTCAGCAGTGTAAAGTCAAGCGGTCAATCACCAGCCATGAAAATCGGAGTCCTCGCCTTACAGGGCGACTTTATCGAACACGTCCACGCACTCCGGCGCGTTGGCGCAGAGGCCCGCGAGGTTCGTCTCCCCGACCAATTGGAAGCGCTCGATGGGCTGATCATCCCCGGCGGCGAATCGACGACCATCGGGAAATTGGCGAGCGACTTCGAGCTTCTAGAACCGCTGCGCGCCTTCGGACGCCAAAAAGCGATCTGGGGAACCTGCGCGGGGGCGATCTTCCTCGCTAAGGACGTCCGCCGGGAGCAGCCCTTGCTCGAATTGATGGACATCACCGTGGCGCGTAACGCCTTCGGGCGTCAGGTAAACAGCTTCGAGGTAGACCTGAACATCCCCGCCCTGGGCGCTGTAGATCCCCGCGGGACGCCGTATCATGCCATTTTCATTCGCGCACCATTGATCGAATCCGTCCAGAAAGATGCCGAAATTCTGGCGACGCTCCCCGATGGGCGAATCGTGGCCGCTCGCCAGGGTTGCTGGCTGGCTACGGTATTCCACCCCGAGCTTACGTTGGATGATCGTTTCCACCAGTACTTCGTCGAGATGTCTCGCTCAACTCGAAACCTATGATCCGATCCTTTGGCTGGCAAGACCTGCCGACTCTTTACCGCTATCGTCATCAGGGCGTTTTCTTGAACAGCGCGCTGCTGGCGACGCGCGGCGCAGACCTGATCCCCGGGATGCTATCTGCCGGCCTCCATCCCGCTACCGGCCTGATCACCTGGGTGTGCAAAGAAGATTGCGACGACCAGCCGTTGATAGGCCAGACCCTGCACACAGGATCGTTGCCTTCCGCCCGCATCTCTTTTCTGGCGCCTAAAGAGGGGCTGGACTCGCCCAGCATCCAAAAACTGCTCGAACAGCTCGCTTACCAGGCCGGCCAGCGCGGCGCTTTCCACTTGCTGGCCGAGATCGAGACGAACTCCTCGATATACGAGGCCCTTCGCCGCGCCGGGTTTGCGTCTTATATACGTCAGCGTATCTGGCAGTGGGATCGCATATCCAAAAGACCCGCCAGGCAGAACGGATGGAAGAAAGCTCACTTAGGAGACCTGCCCCGCCTTCAGTCGCTCTATCGTCAGGTGGCGCCTGAGTTCATCTCCCAAATCGAACCACTCACCAGCGGGACATTCCTGCCGTGCCTGGTATATTCTGATGGCTCGAAACTCATCAGCTTCGCCGAAATCAGGTATGGGGGACATGGAATCTGGGTCAAACCAACCATCCAGCCTGATCTGGAGAACGTTGACCAACTGCTTGCCGACCTGATTCAGGACATCCCCGACCGACGCTCGCGCCCGCTCTACTTTTGCGTGAGGGCCTACCAGGCGCGCCTGGAACCTGCTCTCGAAGATATGGGGGGGATTCCCAGCCCCGAGCAGACGGTTATGGTCAAGCATATGGCGGCGCAGCAAAAAGTCAGAGAGACCTTCAAACTGCCCAACCTGGAGAGACAACCCGAAACCCCTCTGGCGCATACCCACCGCAACGCCTATTCCAGCGGAGAACATATTTCACATGCCAGCGCTAAAAATCACTGATGATCTGGACGCCCTGATGGCGGTGCTGCCTCTCGATATCGCCCAGGCAATCAGTCAGGCCAACGACAGCGACAACTTTCTGGAAGTCGTCTTGGATTTGGGACGCGTCCCCACGGCGCGTTTCCTGAAAGGCGAAGTGGCGCTCCGGGAAGAGGAAGTTACTCGCGCCGATATAGACTTTGTTGGCTCGCGAGTGGGGGTGTTCGATGACGATAACCGCGCCGGGTTAGAACGCACCCTGCACCGAATCTCAGCCATCCGCAATCGCAAGGGAGATATCGTCGGCCTGACCTGCCGGGTGGGGCGCGCGGTCTACGAAACCACGGAGATCATCAAAGACCTGATCGAAAGCGGAAAAAGCCTGTTGATATTGGGTCGTCCTGCGATTGGTAAAACCACCATGCTGCGTGAGGCGGCCCGGATTTTGGCGGAATCGAAACGGGTCGTGATTGTGGATACCTCCAACGAAATCGGTGGCGATGGGGATGTGCCCCACCCTGCAGTTGGGCGCGCCCGGCGGATGCAGGTGACAAAGCCCTCATTGCAGCACGAGGTGATGATCGAGGCCGTGGAGAATCACAACCCCGAGGTGATCGTCATTGACGAGATCGGCCGCGAATTGGAAGCAATCGCCGCCCGCACCATCGCCGAGCGCGGCGTGCAGTTGATCGGCACCGCCCACGGCAACACCCTGGAAAACCTGTTGCTCAATCCCACACTCTCCGACCTGGTCGGCGGCATCGAGTCTGTCACGCTCTCCGATGAGGAAGCCCGCCGCCGCGGAACGCAGAAGACGGTCCTCGAACGCCGCTCGCCGCCCACCTTCGACGTGCTCATCGAAATCCAGACGCGCGACCGGCTGGCCGTTCATCGAGATGTGGCCGAGTCTGTAGATGCGCTGTTGCGCGGCTATCCCCATACGCCAGAAATCCGCTCGCGCGACGAAGATGGTGAGATCAGCATAAAAAAGGCCAGCAAAGCCATAACAATGCGCCAGCCGGCTGGTGGGATGCGCCGCCGGCGCGAACAGGATGAATGGGAAGAGGCCGAGGTGGAAGAGGAAGCCTTCCGACCCAAACTCGAACCCCCTCGTCGAGAACAACTTCGAGAAATCCGCATCTATTCGTATGGCGTCGCCCGCAATCGGCTGCGCCAGGCAGCTCGCCAGCTCAATGTCCCCATCCAAACCGAAACCGACCTGCACCAGGCACAGGCGGTGGTCACTTTAAGGCATCATTTTCGCAAGCGCAACCAGGCCATCGTCGAAGCCGAAAATCTGGGCATCCCTATCTATGTGCTGCGCTCGGATACCCGCACGCAGCTCACCCGTTTTCTGAGCGGCCTGTTCAACCTGGCCTCATCCCGACCTGTCCAACAAGACGAGGAAGAAGCTTTGCAGCGAACTCAACGCGCCATCGAAACGGTGCTCGACGGCGAGCGCTGGGTCGAACTCGACCCGGCTTCCTCCTCCATCCGGCGGCAGCAACACCAGATGGCTCGTCAGGCCAATCTGTTCTCCTATTCGCATGGTAAAGAACCTCATCGGCGGGTGCGAATTTACCGGGAATGAGTGTCGAGTATTCAAGTGTCATGTGCCACGTGACACCGAAACACCTGACACCTGAGAACGTGACACCGGAACACCCGACACCGAAACACATGACCCATGTTTATCACCCTCGAAGGCCCCGAAGGCAGCGGCAAGAGCAGCCAGCTCCCCGAATTAGCAGACTTTCTACGAAAGGCTGGGTATGACGTGCTGACCACCCGCGAACCCGGCGGCACGCCCATCGGAGACCAGGTGCGTGACGTGCTGCTGAACAAGGAAAACGCCGCCATGCAGCCCCGCACCGAAATCCTGCTCTTCCAGGCCTCGCGCGCTCAACTGGTAGATCAGGTCATCCGCCCTCACCTGGAAAAAGGGGGCCTGGTGCTGTGCGACCGCTACGCCGACTCGACACTGGCGTACCAGGGCTATGGCTACGGGCGCGACATCAACGAATTGCGCGCCATCATCAATTTCGCCACCGGTGGACTCAAACCCGACTTGACCTTGCTGCTCGATATAGACGTCGAATTGGGCCTGGCGCGCCGCCGCAAAGTCGGCGATGTCAACCGGCTGGACATCTTCGAATTGACTTTTCACCAAAATGTGCGCCAGGGTTACCTGCGTCTCGCCCAGGCAGAACCTCGACGTTGGGTGACCATCAACGCTGGGCAGCCGCCCGAGCGGGTACAGAGGGAAATCCGCAAGGTCATCCTGGAACGCTTGCGCGCGCGAAAGCAAGAACTATAGGTCGAAATCATCGCCCAGGCCCCCGTCATCGCCTCCCAGGTCGGGGATGGCTTTTTCGATCTCTTCGGGGCTTTGGCCTTTTTCCAACCGATCAACAACTTCATCGAATTCCGGGGGCATCTCCTCGCCCATCTCGCGGCTCATCTTTCGCATCATCCTCCCCAGGGCGCGCGGGTCATCCTCCAACCCGGCCAGGGCAGCAGGATCGGAAAAATCTGATGCCAGATCATCCAGGCGGCCGTCTTCGGATTTAGCAATGCGGATACGGCTCAGGCGCCTTTGCACATTTGCGCTATCACAATGCGAGCAAAAAATCTCCCGCTGGCCATATTCCTCATAGGATAGGAAAATTTCGAAACGTCGCTTACAATCCAAACAGCGATATTCATATGCCGGCATAAAAACCTCCAACGAATTTGTCATCCATATTATAATCCGGGCGTTTGGAGATCGCCATGAGCCATGATGTAGATAAATTCCAGGAACACAAAACAGAGCCGCTGCTGATCGTAATCTCCGGCCCTTCCGGTGTGGGCAAGGACACGGTTGTCGAGCGTATGAAAACGCGCAGCCTGCCATTCCACTTCGTCGTCACGGCCACCACCCGCCCCCCGCGCCAGGAAGAAACCCACGGCGTAGATTACTTCTTCTCCTCCAAAGACGAATTCGCCGAGATGATCGAAAATGGAGAACTGTTGGAATATGCCTTCGTTTACAACGATTTCAAGGGCATCCCCCAATCCCAGGTGCGCCAGGCCCTGGCCAGCGGCAAGGATGTGGTCATGCGCCTGGATGTGCAGGGTGCAGCCACCATCCGTGAGTTATGCCCCGAAGCGGTGTTGATCTTCTTGACCACCGAGAGCGAAGAAGAACTCGTCGAGCGACTCAAAGCTCGTAAGAGCGAAAAACCAGACGAGTTGAAATTACGCATCGCCACCGCCCGCAAAGAACTCGAACGCGCTGGTGAGTTCGATTACGTGGTCATGAATCGAGACGATAGGCTGGACGAAACGGTGGACGCTATCGAAGCGATCATCCATGCTGAGCATCATCGAGTAGTGCAAAGAAAGGTCACCCTGTGAATCATCAACCCTCCCTACCACCCCGGCAGGATGTTCCAGCCCCCGACGTTGCGCGTGGTCCTGTTCCCCAGGGTGGGAGTCTGCCTCCGCGGACTCCTCCGACGCCCTTTGTGACATACACCATCCTGGGGCTATCCACCGTCATCTATCTCCTTCAGATAGGAAGTGAGGCCTTGCTGGGGTACGACCTGCCGGCGTATTTAGGCCTCAAGGTGAACGAACTGATTGCCGCTGGTCAGCTCTGGCGACTGATCACGCCGGTTCTGCTGCACGGTTCGATTATCCATATCGGCTTCAATATGTACGCGCTATACCTGTTCGGCCCGCGACTGGAGGCCAACTTCGGGCGGTGGCGCTTTTTGGCGCTGTATTCGATCAGCGGTTTTGCGGGCAATGTGTTCTCGATGATGTTCACCCAGGCTCCCTCCCTGGGATCCTCGACAGCGATCTTTGGGTTGCTGGGCGCGCATGGCATCTTTGTCTATCAAAATCGGAAACTCTTTGGGGAATCCATCACTCGTTCTGCCCTGAGCAGAATCATCCGGGTGGCGGCGATCAATTTGCTCATCGGCCTCTCGCCGGGCATTGATAACTGGGGACATGTCGGGGGGCTGATCGGCGGAACGATGTTTACCTGGTTCGGCGGGCCGTTGCTGAGCGTCAGTGGAATCTGTCCCTTTCAGACCGTGACCGACCAGCGGGAAAACAGTCAAATCCTGAAAGCCATCGCCATTTCGGGGGGCTTCTTCGTCTTCCTGGCCGCGGGCGCGCTCTATCTGATGACCCATTAGAAAAGACCCGGCCTCTGGTTGATGCCGGGTCTCTAGTTCAATCCATGTCACCTTCGTCGCTTAAAGAATCATCGTCCGCGTAACCGATACCGATCTGGATACTGTCATCGGGAAAGCGCACCCACAAGAGCAGAACATCGCCTTCTTCGGTTGCCATGTTACGAGCGGCAACGATGGGCACTTCGTCCAACAAGCCATCCGCAGTGCGGTATTCCAGATAAATGGTTCGCCCCTTCCGCCAGGCGCGCTGACAACGTTCGACAAGCGCGCTGCCATCGAAAGTCCGTAAACGTGTCGCAACAACTTCAGCTTGCAGAGTACTCTCCACCAACCCATGCACCCAGAGTTCGGGAAGCAACTCGAAAATTGGTGATGGTCCCTCGATGATTGTAATCTTTTCGTCCATACATCCTCGAAGCAGTAATTTGATGTGGCAATCTTACCACAAAAGAACTCGGAGGCGCCACCGAGATATCATCTAAAAGGTCACTAGATTTCACCGCTAAGACGCAAAGGACGCAAAGATTATCAGTACTTCACAAAACCAGGATCAAAGGCCCGTCATCGGGTCGCCCGGGGACGGGCTTATGATCTTTTTCGTGATCTACTGATTATGAATATTCGCCTTTTCCTTAGCGCTCTTGGCGTCTTGGCGGTCCGAATCTATACTCAACCAGAAGGCAACACTCAAGATGGAGACTATCCATTCGCGAAAGTCGCTCATCAGCGTCATTCGCGTTAAAACAATGGGGAGCGACTTTCAATGTACGATCGCGAATAGCATCAACGATTATTGCGATCGAAGGCCATGTAGGTTTCCAAAAGGGTCATCATTACGCGATCCGTGAATGCGATGATGCGACGAAACAGGTTGCTCCACACAAACGGCGACTGTACAGTAGCCGACTCGTAGACGCCATACATGGCATCTAAGAGGCTGGTTCGGAAGAACAAGAAAGCCTGGGCAGCTTCCATGATGCTCAGATCGCATCTGCGCGCCCTGACGGCATATTCATACCCCAGGGCGCGCGCCTCAGCTTCAGCGCCCTTGTCGTCCGCTGAGGTCAGATAGGCGCTCAAACTCTGCATCATCGAGCGGCCACTGAGGCGATACTGCTTGCGCGCATCTTGATTTAGTTTCCTGAACCAGGCCTCATTCTCTAGTCGCCCCTCGCCAACTTGCAGGCGCGTGCGCTGTAAGGCCGTTGTGACTACCAGTTGAGCCTCATCTGGGGTGCTGGCCTGGTGAGCCAACCTCCAGAGTTCGACCTCATCACGGCGGAAACGACGGTGCCCGCCAGGGGTGCGGTGAACTGGGATGCTCCCCAGATTGGCCCAATTGCGCACCGTGCTGGGGTGAACTCCTAATTCTCTGGCTACCTCACCTAAACTCAACCATTCAGATGCCATAAGTTTCTCCAAACATCTCAGGATCTATGCGTCCCCTGAAAGCGCGGCGCGTTCTATCACCGAGATATCCTCAGCCTGCTTGCGAAACGCATTTACATCTATCTGTCTCAACAGGATGAGAGTGATCAACACCATGACGCCCATCGAGGTAAAAACCACCCCATATCCCAGAATGGAGTCGCCAGTCGCCAGGCGGATCATATCACGAACTGCGCCGCCTAAAATCGAGCCGATCAACCTCGAGATAGCATTGGCCATCCCCCAGGCCCCAATATAGAGTCCCACCTGCCCTTCGACGGTCATATCCAACATCAGGGATAGATTCGAGACTGTGGCAACGCCAGTGCCCAATCCTAACAATATCAATCCCGCATAGAAGATATCAGATCGAAGGGCAAATCCGCTGACAGTAATCATCGCGAAACCGGCCAGCACCGCCCGACCGCCCCACGCTGCCAGGGTGCGTTTATCTAGGCGGGTTTCCAACCAGCCTGTCAATAACAGAGCCAGCAAAACGTAGATGCCCCAAATGGAAGTAATGCGGGTTGTCTCGGTGACGGACATCTCGAAGGCCTCGCCGGCAAATGGCTCCAGCAGAATATCCTGGCCCAGGATGGCTACCAGCAGAAGGATCAAGTAACAGAAAAACCGGCGCGCCTGAGGGTTATTCATAACCGCCTGGATCATCTGTAGCCAGGTGAAGCGAGTTTCCGTGTCTGTATCTGTGTCAACTATTGTCTCCCTCGGCTCGAGCCAGAGCAACCCGATCAAGCCCAGGATCAAGGCTGCTCCTCCCACCCATTGGAAAGATGTTTTCAAAGCTTGAGGGGTGTATGGATCAACAATCCGAGCAACGGCAGTCGCCGTAAAGATTATTCCGAGGATCATCATAAACCACATCACCGCAATCGTCCTGCCGCGGCTTGTTTTTCCGGAGATTTCCGAGGCCAGGGACAAATAGGAGACAGCAGCCAGATTGTACCCCATGCCCCACGCGCCGAAGGCCAGAATCCCCACGAGGATACCTGACCAGAAATTCTCAGCCAGCACGAAAGCTACGAGTGGAGACAAAGAGACTCCGGCCACGCATAAAATCAGTCCTGATAGGATATACGGTGTCCGACGTAGTCCAAAATAGTGATGGCGGTCGGAATGAGCGCCGATGTACACCTGGATGGGTGAGAGCAGATACGGTAGCGAAGCCATTATTGCGACCAAAGTTGCTGATATCGCTAACTCTTTGATCATCACGCGATTGAGGGTGCTATTGATTGGCACAAGGGTCATCGTGACCGCCATATGAACCAGGCTTAGCTGGATACGTTTTCGGAGCATGGGTTGTTCCTCTCGAGATTTGTTCGAAAAGCCCCTATAATCTACCAATACTTATTCTCCCTGACAATATAGAATCTCTCAGATTTCCTAAGAAAAAACGACCATCTATGTTGATGGTCGTTGCTGGATTGCAATCGTGCATGTATAGTACTTAAATCGATGATCAAATCACAAGCTTACCTAATGGCACGTTGGTATCGTAATCCGCTTCCGCGGCGATATTACTGGCTAGTTTCTCAAAATATCCCATAAGACTTTCCTCTTCCGGTGATACAGGTAGATCGAGGAGATTTGATGGATATATATGATACTTGGCATGAAGATAATCCATGGTCTGCTCGTAATAGCTTTCCAGGCTGCCACCCTGTATTATTATTACTTTTGTCATTATTAACTCCTTCTATTGGTTTTGCCGGAGGGTGGCTCTAAACAAGCGCATCAGTATACTTAGGGAATCCCATAACAGCATTAACCAGGAATTAGAGTTCCATTAATGCAATTCTTGCAAGTGGATCATCTCTTGATATAATGTACATGCCTAAAGCCACGACCGAGTGGATTGGGTAATGGCGCTACCACACCTATATCACGTAGCGCCATTTTTTGTTGATCGCATTATAAATAGAACATGCGTTCTGTCAAGGGCAAAATTGCCTCATTTTCATAACCAATCGCCATAATTACCCCATTAGTCGTTTTATACTTTGATAAACTTCCCCGCGTACTCTATCATCAACCTGTGTGTCTTGAACCAACTCAAGGAGCACATGAGCTGTCTTATCAATTTCCCCCAGCTGCCCCAATGTTTGAGCAGTGGCACAACGAAGATTGACCGTTTCATTTGTATCCTGAACCAATTTGTGCAAACTTTGAAGTATGGTTGACTCATCAAACCCCAATTGTACCAAAACCTGTACAGCACGAATACGTATCATTTCATCCATTTTGGGGTTTTGTGCCAAATCTAACAATACATCAGAAGCTTTCTCTAGATGTCCTAAACTGCCAACAGCAATCATCGCTGTTAAACGAATCCAAGCATGTGCAGAAGAATCGTCAATAACGCCCAAGTACATTTGGATAGCATCTTCAACTCTATTCATAACTAGATACGCTTTCGCGACCACCAAATCCCAGTCTCCTTCTTCGGGTTTTGGCATCCTATCCTCGAATAAACCAATAAACTCCTCAGCCATTTCCATATCAATTAATGCATTTGCTGCGGCTAAACGCACATTTAGATCATCAGATGTATCTTGAACAAAATCACCGAGTATTTGAATGAAGCTGATATCATCATGACCAAGGTCAACCAATATTTGGATAACTGCTTGCCTAACATTAGATGATGAATGTGGGGCTGTAACTAATTCCATCAATAACTCAACACCAGCACTACCGGCTTTCTTCATCAAGCTTTTAATTAGGGAATAAACTGCTTGTTGCGTGCTCAATGGTATATGAGGAGCTGAGGCTTCATCAAGGAAATTAGCCACAAAACTGTCTGAGATGGGAATAGCTTGGTGCTTCATCATGTTCCTAACATACAAAATTAATTTCACATCTAACCGCATTGCTTTAGATGAAAATGGATAATCTTTCAGGGCAAAAAATATAGATTCAGCTTCATTGACCCTGCCAAAATATAATAAATCCAAGGCAGCAGCCATACGAATATTTGGATCAATATTACTATCCTTTGCAATATCCAAAGATACAGGAAATGCATAATTGATCTGCCCTAAGATTCCTAAAGTGTGAGCAGCCATCATCCGCGCCCAGGGGTCTACCTGGTAATTTCTTGAAACAGTATACAGAAGATCAATCACTTGTGGATCGCTACCCATGGGACGAAAAGCCTCAAACACATCCACCTTCTCCCATACTGGCCGCTCTTGAATGATGTTGAGTAATTTGTCAATAATCTCACTTCGCAAATCGTAGGGAACGGGCACTCCATAAGCTAACGCGCTGGCACATAAATATAAATGCCTGTGTAAAACAGGTTCAAATGAATCGTCCCTGCCAGCATGCAATATCATTTGCATCAGTTCTTTTGAATACTGCTCATCCTCATTCCCTAATATTCCCAACAACAGCAAGACCACTTCTCGCCAGTGAGCATCGTGCAAATGTTCTTTTATCTCCACCCAAGCGACGTCAACACCATCTAAGCCGTACTTTGAACGCCTAGCTATTTTTTGTGCGGCTAAGTAATATTTAAATATTGTATGCAGAAACTTGATGCTTCTTTGATGATCCTCCACTAATATCCCTGTACGCTGAATAATGTAATCAAGGAAAAATTTCCCATGTGGTAGAGCAGCACTCGAAGTAGGATACAATCCGTAATCAAGGCCTGCCAAGCACTCAGCCAAGATTTGTTCCAAATGCACCCGAGATATTCGCTCTACTTCTTTTATATGCAATTCAAAAGCCAAATGTTCTAATAACTGTTCTCGATGTTGATAGGTAGGATGATTTGCTACATCTTCGGGTATCCTCTTGCTATCTTGTTCCCAACTCGTTATCAGAGTGTTTACTAAAGTCTCGATTAAACTAATCCTTTCACCGGGAAGATTGTTCTTAGCACGATAAACCAAGACTATAACAGCCAATAACAGAGGGATTCTCGCCAAATCCCGAGCTGTAGGCTCATGCTCAATTGTGTTAATTAGATTCTTAATTCCTTGATCGCGTTGTTCCAAGTTATGTTCTTGATGTTTGTAATATTTGTGAACGTATTCGTAAGTGTCTTCATTGGTGAATGGCAGCAGCACGAAGTGCTCGAAGTTTTCACCTCGAAACGATACAAATTCATAATCATTGATGCGGGAAGCCACCACCCAGCGATTACCAGGATACTGATTTAAAATAACTCGGATTTTGTCGCGAATTTCTCCTCGTTGTCTTCGTGGTCTTATTTCATCCAAACCGTCTAACATAAAAAGACATCTTTTTTCGCGTAATGCTTTTTCAAAGAAGTCGAGTGGCAATTGAAGACCAAAATTTTTATAAGTCTGAGCGTATAAATATTCAAGCAAACTCTTGTCACTTTCTTCAGCACAAGTTTTCATAGGAAAATCGCCCAAGTTAAGGAAAACGGGTAACCAATCCTTATCATCATCTTTCTCCCACAGTCGCCTTAATTCTCTCTGAGCAGTGTTTACAGCCAGATATTGCAATAATGCAGTTTTGCCACTGCCTATACCACCAAGGATTACTAAGTATGGGTTATCTTGAACTGCTTGAATGATCCACACAGGTGTGCTGTCTTTACCCCTGAAAACCTTTCTCCCTTTCTCATCAATTTCTTCTGTAGGCAGAAGACTCCCTTGAAGTTGCACGAATATATCGTTTACTAATACTGCACCGCTGACCAGAGGTAAACCCAGAAAATCCAACTTTTCATATCTCGTAATTATTGCCCTTCGGTAGTTCTCTTCTGCCTCCATTTCATCTTTTCGTAATTCACGAATGGCTTCTCGAATACCCTGAACAACATTCTTAAAGGCTTCATCATGATCATCCCAAGATGTAATCGGCTTCCCTTTCTCTGGCAACACTTGTAGTTTAGCAAATGGTTCGTTTTCCCAATCGCAATGATGTAGAATGATAGGGATCACAAGCGCTTCACCAGCTTCATGTCGCTCAAGAGCGCGTTTCATCTCAGTGCTATAACAGTATTTCGATCTATAGAAATTCGCGCTAATCAAGAGCAGAATGAGTTGTGCGGACTCTAAATGCTTACTGATTTCTCCACCCCATTCCCCGCCTGCTGGAATATCTAGATCGCACCATAGTCGAATAAGGCTTTGTTTTTCTAGATGAGATAAGTGTGAAATCAATCTTTCACAATGCACTTTATCATTGCGAGAGTAGGAAAGAAAAACTTCAATGGGATGAAAATTAATCATACTAACGCCCTCATAGAGATACCCCTATCTTGCTCAACAAACTCTCACCTAAACAACAGCCTATTGATGAGTTGATACTATCATAGCATACGAAGAATGGCGATGCAACTCAAAAATAGTTCGCCAATTCTAAACTTGATACATCGAACCCATGCTATAATCATCAAATCCTTCGACAATGAGCGGAAAACACCAACTATGAACTTCCTCATCACCGGCGCGGCCGGTTTTTTAGGGTCGGCCTTAGCCAATCAGTTGGCCCTCGACGGGCATCAAGTGCGCGGACTCGACGACCTATCGAAAGGCGATCCCAATGCGCTGGACAAAGGCGTTCATTTCACACGCGGCGACGTCAACGACCGCCCGAAGCTGTGGACGCTTCTCCAAAACGTGGACTGCGTTTATCACCTGGCTGCGCGTGTTTCGGTATCGGAGTCGGTTCTGTATCCACGCGAGTACAATGCCGTGAATGTGGGCGGCACCGTCAGCCTGATGGAAGCCATGCGCGATGTGGGAGTTCGACGGGTGGTATTCATCTCTTCAGGAGCGGTCTACGGGGGGCAAGCAAAACAACCTCTAAAGGAGAACCTCACCCCATCTCCAGACTCACCTTACGCCGTCTCCAAGCTCTCCTCTGAATACTACGTGCGCACCATCGGCCAGCTTTGGGGGATCGAAACGGTCAGTCTTCGGGTGTTCAATGCCTATGGCCCCGGTCAGCACTTACCACCTTCCCACCCTCCGGTGATCCCCAACTTCCTACACCAGGCCATACGTAACGGCAGCATCGTGATCCATGGAGACGGCAGTCAAACCCGCGACTATGTATATATCGCCGACGTCGTCAGGGCGATGATCGCAACAGCGACCGCGCCTTCGATAGACGGGCAGGTTATCAACGTCGGCAGCGGCACAGAAACCAGCGTGCGCGGATTGGGACGTTTGGTCATCGAGCTGACCAACAGCCAAGCCGAAACTATTTTCAACCCGCGTTCCGACTCGGGAGTTGAGCGCATGTGCGCCGATTTGGGCCTGGCGAAAGATAAACTAGACTATCACCCCCAGGTATCTCTGGAAGCCGGCCTGCGCCTGACCATCGAACAAGACCCTCGGTTCCAAAAAGAGTGCTGATGCAGTCCGAAGAAAGGGGTGTGCGGCGTGCTGCGCACGCCGCACACCACTCTCTTCGGTAAACACACCAATCTTTATATAAATCAATCGGAGGAACAATGAAGTTACTCGAAGGAAAAACAGCCCTGATCTTCGGATTGGCCAATAAGCGCTCCATCGCCTGGGGCATCACGCAAGCCTTCCACCAACACGGCGCGCAGTTAGGCTTCAGCTACGCCGGAGAAGCTTTAGAACACCGCGTAAAACCTCTAGCCGAGTCCCTGGGAGTCACTTTCGTGGAACCCTGTGATGTCTCGAAAGATGACGAGATCGAGCGCGTTGCCGCAAAAGCGAGGGAAACCTTCGGCGAGGTTGACATCCTCGTCCACTCGATTGGATTCGCAAACCGGGAAGAACTGCAAGGGCCTTATTACAATACCAGCCGCGAGGGCTTCCGATTGGCGCTGGATATCAGCGCATACTCCTTTACTGCACTGGCTAAAGCCTTCCAGTCTATGCTTCGCCCTGGCGGCGCGCTGCTGACGATAACCTACAATGGCGGAGAAAGAGTCGCCCCCAACTACAACGTGATGGGCGTCGCCAAAGCCGCCCTGGAAGCCTCGGTGCGCTACCTGGCTTACGATTTTGGACCGCAAAACGTGCGGGTCAATGCCATCTCGGCCGGACCGATACGCACCCTGGCCGCGGCCGGCGTTGCGGGGTTCAAGGTCATGCATCGGCAATTTACGGATTACGCGCCCTTACAGCAAGAGATCACCATCGAAGATATAGGCAATACAGCCGTCTATCTATGCTCCGATCTGGCCGCCAAAACCACCGGAGAAATCGTCTTCGTCGACTCTGGCTACAATATTCTGGGGGTGCCCATCCCGCGCGGGAAAGAATAGAAAACCACCTCGACGCACCACGATTGCTTCTTCGATAGGGGGTAGGTAACTGCTCAGCCATCGAACGGATTAGTCCGAAAAAAGGGTGTGCGAAGGGGGCGTAGCCCCCTTCGCACACCCTTTTTTCGGGAACTTCCCCGTATGGCTGAGTAGTTACGGGGGTAGTATGTTTGTGATGCGGCGCGGCTGGCAGATTCATGAAATTGTCAGCGTCATCGTAACGTAAGATGGTTGTCCCATCGGCGCGCAGGTACTGATATGTGTAACCGGACAGCCGAAGGCGTTGACTAATGGTATTATAGGAAATATGTTCAAGAAAAAAAACGCAATACCTGAAACAGCCGGCATTCTCGCGCCCGCCACCCGGGTGACTTCCGTATTGGGGAGCGGGATTTCCTGGAAAGGCGCTATCAACGGCAGCGGCGGCGTGCGCGTGGAAGGCGCCTTCGACGGCGACATCAACCTGCGCGGCATGCTTGTGATCGGGCAAACCGGCCGGGTGACCTGCGAGCATGTGCGCGCCAATGTCGTCATCGTCGCCGGGGCTTTGCGCGGGGATATCACCGCGGAAAAAGTCGAAATCCGCAGCACCGGCCGGGTGTGGGGCGATGTGGTTACGACAGCCTTTTCTACCGAAGAGGGCGCTTTCCTGCGCGGCCAAATCCGCATGGAAGAGAGCGTCGAGCCGGGTCTGCCTGCTGAGGCGGAAGCAGAGCCTGGGGAAGAAACCGGGCTACAGGAAGTTTCTGAAGAAGATTGAAACGCGGCTGGATTCTTCTCATCGGGCTGATATTGATCCTAGGGATGGGCGCCCGCCTATCGAGGGCCACCCCCGCGCAGGTTGAGGTTGGTTCATCCACCCCGGGGGCGGCCCTATCCCCAACGGCCACCGATCCTCGCGCCCCATCCTCCACACCTGTTCGAACGATCCCGGCAACCCCAACATTCGCGCCCACCCCACTGCCCTGCCGCGATAAGAATGGGAACATCGAGACCCGACAACTCGAAACCGCCCTACTCCCCGAACCCCTGGTGTTTCGCGTCTACCTGCCGCCCTGTTATCATCAGCTACCTGAAAGAAGGTACCCGGTTCTCTATTTGCTGCATGGCCAAACATATACCGAGGAGCAATGGGATCGCCTGGGGGTAGATGAAACCGCCGATGCGCTGATCGCCGCAGGGCAGATTCCCCCCTTGCTGATCGTCATGCCCCGCGAGCAGGATGACCTCACACTGCCCCCGGAGAATCGCTATGGCGAGGCCATCCTCCTCGATCTCATCCCCTACATTGACCGAAATTATCGCACACGGGAAGGGCACGCTTATCGCGCTATCGGCGGCGTTTCGAGAGGCGGAAATTGGGCTGTGTATCTCGGGCTATCACACTGGGAAACCTTCGGGGCGCTTGGCGGCCACAGTACGCCGTCCTTCGCCACGCTTGGGCCGCCGCGCATTCGCGAATATCTCCTGGCCATTCCAGAAAACAAAATCCCACGCATCTATCTGGACGCCGGCGAAGACGATGGTAAATTATTGTTTACCCTCGAACTGGAGGCTGTTCTCACGGAAGAAAATATTCTCCATGAATGGCATCTCTTCCTGGGCGCTCACGACGAGGAGTATTGGAGCGCCCACATCGAAGATTATTTGCGGTGGTACGCGCAGGGCTGGTCTAACCTGTCAGAGTGATATAATCCATCATATGGCACTCACCCTGGAAATAGTCGAACATATTGCCGAACTGGCGCGCCTGGAATTAACCGAGGAGGAAAAATCCCGCTATCTGCAACAATTGTCGGCAATCTTAGATTATTTCGAACAGCTCCAAACAGTAGACACCGGCGACCTATCCCCGACTTCTAACATTCGATACGAACCATGTCCGTTGCGCGCCGATCAGGCATCTATCGGGCTTGGCCTAGACGAGATCCTCAGCAACGCGCCGGATGTCAAAGATCGTCAGTTCCGCGTTCCTCCAGTCTTCGAATAGCCTGCCAGGGATTTCTTCATGTCTCACCCAACTGACTTCACTCTTACTCAGGCGATCCAGGCCCTCCACAGTGGAGAGATCTCCAGCCGCGAACTCACCCAGGCCTATCTGGATCGCATCGAGCTTCTCGAACCCGACTTGAACGCCTTCATCACGCTGGCAGCCGAGGGCGCCCTGGCGCAGGCCGATGAGGCCGACAGCAAACTGATCGAATTTCGAAAGAATGGAATAGAAAATGAGTCGCCTCTCCTAGGAATACCTATCGCCATCAAAGATGTGTTAGTGGTAAAGGGACTGCGGGCTACCGCCGGGTCCAGGATTTTAGAGAGCTTCACGCCGCCCTATGACGCCACAGCCGTGGCGCGCCTGCGAGAAGCGGGGGTTGTCATCCTGGGGAAAACCAACACCGATGAATTTGCTATGGGATCATCCACGGAAAATTCGGCTTATGGAGTCACGCACAATCCCTGGGATTCGAGCCGTGTGCCCGGCGGCTCCAGCGGCGGCAGCGCTGCGGCTGTGGCGGCGCGCATGGCCCCTGTGGCGCTGGGCACAGACACAGGAGGCAGCGTGCGACAACCGGCGTCTTTTTGCGGCCTGACCGGCCTCAAGCCGACGTACGGCCGCGTCTCCCGCTATGGATTGATCGCCTACGGCTCCTCGCTAGACACGGTTGGGGTGTTGGGGCAAAACGTAGCAGATGTCGCCCTGGTTTATAATTCGATCAATGGGAACGATCCCCGCGACGCAACCAGCACAAACCAACCTCGGCAAGAGATCAACCTCGATGGAAGCGCAACCCTCCAAAACGTCCGCCTGGGCATCCCTGAGGAATATTTCGGGGAAGGCCTCCAGGCAGAAGTCGAGTCCGCTGTGCGAGAAGCTATCCGGGTATTCGCCTCCATGGGAGCAGAAATCCACCCCATTCAGCTACCGCATACCCAATATGCTGTCCCGGTCTACTACTTGATCGCCCCCGCCGAAGCCTCCGCCAACCTGGCGCGCTTCGACGGCCTGCGCTATGGCCCACGCATCGAGGGGGTGGACCTGAGGGATACTTATCGGGCTACGCGCGGCCATTTATTCGGACACGAGACGAAACGCCGCATCATGCTGGGGACCTACGCGCTTTCAGCGGGCTACCAGGACGCCTATTACGGCAAAGCTCAAAAGGTGCGCGCACTGATCCAGCGCGATTTCGAAAGCGCATTCGAAACGGTGGATTTGATTGCTGCGCCGGTAGCCCCAACGACAGCCTTCGAAATCGGCGCCCACCGCGGCGACCCCTTGGCGATGTATTTGGAAGATGTCTATACATTGCCGGCTAATCTAGCCGGCGTTCCAGGGATCGCCTTCCCGGTAGGCTTCGACTCTCGAGGCTTGCCTATTGGTATGCAACTTCTCGGAGAGCATTTTCGAGAGCAACAGCTGATGAACGCTGTCCACAACTATCAAACTGTTACCGACTGGCATATCAAGAGGCCAGATTTATAGTTTTTGCGTATCATCTCAATAATAAGGGGGGCGGGGGGTGTGCGGGCGGCGAAGCCGCCCGCACACCCCCCATCTTCCCCCAAGTTATTGAGAAGATACGTTTTTGCACCATGTCAAGACGCAGAAATATACGCCAGACAGGCCCTCTGGAAGCCTCCGATGTAACCTCGCAGTTATACCGAGTTTTAGCGCGCGCCAACCAGATTGCCAGCACCACCGAATTGGACGATCTCTTGCGCGAGATGCTCGATCTGATCATCACGGTGTGCGGCGCCAGCACAGGCACGATGTATCTGCTCGACGAAGAGACGAATGAGCTGGTATTTCAAGTTGTCCGCGGCAATAAAACCGATCTTGCGCTCATCGGGCAGCGAATCAGCGCCGATAAGGGCATCGTAGGCCAAACGATTCAGAAAAAAGAAGCCATTGTCGTCGAAGACCTGGCAAACGACCCTCGCTGGTATGGCCCCGTGGGGGATGGGGAGGGTCAACTCAGGAACGCGATTACATTTCCACTCTTGCTGCGCGGCGAGCCTATCGGCGCAGTGCAGACTTTCAACTTCACACAAACGCCGCTACAGTTGATCCAATTATTGGGCAACCGCATGGCATCGGAATACGAAAAGGCTGCCCTGCTTCATAAAAGCGAACAGCACAGCCAGCGTTTGCAAGCTCTGATCAGTTTGATTGCCAGGATCAGCACTACTCTCGACCGCGACCAGATCCTCAGCCTGATCATTGACCAGGCCCGAGGATTGCTCAATGCTGAGGCCAGTTCCTTGTTCCTCCTGGATGAAGAAAGCAACCATCTTATCCTGCATCTCACGAAAGACGTTCATGAAACCTCCCTGCCGCCGCTCCGTATTCCGGCTGATACCGGCATCATCGGGCATGTGGTAAACACCGGCGAGGCGGTAAGCGTGAGAGACGCCAGGAAGGATAAACGCCACTATGATGGCATAGACGAGATCAGCGGAGTACAGACGAAATCCCTGCTGGCGGTTCCCTTGCGAGTCCCTACTGTGGTTCTAGGCCGCCAGCGCGGCACCACCGAGGCGCGTATCATCGGCGGGGTGGAGGCGATCAATAAAACCGATGGCTCTTTCGATGACAACGATATTCAACTCCTGAGCACCCTCGCCGAGCAGGCTGCCACGGTATTACACATCGCCCACCTTTACACAGACGCCGATGAACTTTTTTTGAACACCATCACAGCCCTGGTAACTGCTATTGACGCAAAAGACCCCTACACCGAAGGACATTCACAACGAGTGAGCGATTATTCTGTTGCGATGGCCGAGGAATTGAACTTATCCCCTGAAATTCGGCACCAGATCCGTGTTGGCGCGTTATTGCATGATATTGGCAAGATCGGCGTTTCCGACGCCATCCTCGCCAAGCCTGACCACCTCACTACCGCTGAATACGCCGAGATGAAAAAGCATCCTGCCATCGGCGCCAGGATCATCAAACAAGTACGCCGATTACAGGATGTGCTCCCGGCGCTCTCCCAACATCATGAGCGGATGGATGGAAAAGGTTATCCCCAGGGAGTACAAGGCGAGGAAATCTCAGCCATCGCTCGGATTGTGGCGGTATCCGACGTTTTCGATGCCCTGACCTCCAAAAGGCCTTACCGCGCTGCCATGAACATAGAAACAGCCTTGGAGATATTGCGAATAGAGGCCGGAGATCATTTAGATGATCGTTATGTGGATGCCTGTATCTCGGCCTATTCGAAAGGAAAAATCCAACCTCAAATGAGGACGATCAGCCCCCTCCACCCACAACCCAAACCTGGCCAGTGAATTTTGGGAAGAGACCAGGCCACCGTCGAAGCGGGTTTTCAACGGTATAATATCTCCAACAGAAGAAGGAGCTCTTAAACAATGTCAGAACCGCTAAAAATCGTCATTCCCATGGCCGGCCTTGGCACGCGCCTGCGGCCTCATACCTGGAGCCGACCCAAGCAGTTGGTCAGCCTGGCTGGGAAAAGCGTCCTCGCCCATCTGCTGGACACGTTCTCCACCCTGCCCGATCCCGATAAGGTCGAACTCATTTTCATCGTGGGATACCTGGGGGAAAAGGTGGAAAAATATATGGACGAATACCACCCCGAATTCAAGGTGCGCTACGTGCTGCAAGCTGAGATGCGCGGCCAATCCCATGCCATCTATCTGGCCAGGGAATATCTGCGCGGCCCGATGTTGATGGTCTTCGTAGACACGCTCATCAAGACAGATCTATCCTTTTTGGCGGACGAAGAGGCTGATATGGTGGCCTGGGTGAAACCTGTCCCCGACCCGCGCCGTTTTGGAGTCACTGAGGTTGGGGAGGATGGCTGGGTGACGCGGCTGATCGAAAAGCCCAAGGATGTCTCCAACAATCTGGCGGTCGTGGGGTTCTACTATTTCAAGGATTCGACAGCCCTCATAGCAGCCATCGAAAAGCAAATGGAACAAGGCCGCCAACTCAAGGGGGAATTCTATCTCGCCGATGCCATCAACATCATGCTGGAAGGCGGCGCCAGGATGCGCACAGAACAGGTGCAAATCTGGCTGGATGCCGGGACAGCCGAGGCGGTATTGGAAACCAATCGGTACTTTTTGAAGCAAGGGCATGACAACACAGCGGAGGTGGACCGCAAGGGCAATATCACGATCATCCCGCCGGTGTTCGTGCACCCAACCGCAATTGTCGAATCCTCGGTGATAGGCCCGTATGCCTCGATTGGCGCGAACTGTGTCATCAAGGGTAGCATTATCCGGGATTCGATCCTCGAAAGAGGCGCCCGGGTCAACGAGATCATCCTGGAGAAGTCGTTGATCGGGGAGAACGCCCTGGTGGAGGGAGGCGCTGAAAGCCTGAATATTAGTGATAATTCTGAGGTAAAGATTCGATGACAGCAGACGGGAGACCGATGACCGCCGTTCACGGTCAGATACTATGCCGCTCCGAGCACGAGTACGCCCAACGCCCCATTGCATTTCACTGGGGAAGTAAATACTTCGAAGTCGCAGAGATCATCGCCGGTTGGCGTCATCCCGACGGGAAACGCTTCTGCGTCCGCGCAAACACTGATCAGTTATTCGAGCTTCGATACGACGAAGTGAACCATGAGTGGACTATTCTGCAATTGTAGCCAATATTGTAACTGCTCAGCCATCGAACGGATTAGCCCGAAAAAAGGGTGTGCGAACGCAAAGCGGCTGCGCCCCCTTCGCACACCCCTTTTTCGGGAACTTCCCCGTTTGGCTGAGTAGTTACCCAATATTTTAGAAAGGAACACAGTTGAGCATAAAATACCTCGCCAGACACGTCGCCAGTTTGAAACCCTCCGGCATACGAAAATTCTTCGATATCGTCGCCACCATGGATGATGTCATCTCGTTGGGCATTGGAGAACCCGATTTCATCACGCCAGAACCCATCCTCAGAGCCGGAATCCATGCGCTCGAAGTTGGAGAAACGCATTACACCTCCAACGCCGGTATCTACGATCTACGCGAAGCGCTTGCAGAGCATCTGCAGGATGATTATGGAATCAGCTATGATCCTGGTTCCGAGATCATCATCACGGTAGGCGTCTCCGAGGCGCTTTACCTGGCTTTGAACGCCGTCTTGAACCCTGGCGATGAAGTCATCATCCCCACGCCGTGTTTCGTCTCTTACCAGGCTGGGGTGACATTGGCTGGCGGCGTTCCCATCGAACTCCCCAGCCGGGTAGATGAAAACTTCCAATTGCGGCCCGAGAAACTACGAGAAGCTATCACCCCCAAAACGAAAGCCTTGTTGATTGGCTATCCCAATAATCCTACCGGGGCGATCGCCTCTCGCGAAGTTCTCCTCGAAACTGGACGCATCGCAGAAGAGCACGATCTGGTGGTCATCTCGGATGAGATTTACGATCAACTGGTGTATGGAGTCAAGCATATCTGCTTCGCGGCCCTGCCAGGCATGAAAGAACGCACCATTACCCTCGGCGGATTCTCCAAGGATTACGCCATGACCGGCTGGCGGGTAGGCTATGCCGCGGCGCCAGCGGACCTCCTTCAGGGCCTGCTCCGTATCCACCAATACACGATCATGTCCGCCCCAACAGCCGCGCAGATTGCGGCATTGGCTGCCCTCGAGCAGGGAAAAGAACATGTGGAACAGATGCGCGCTGAATACAACCGGCGACGAGAACTGATCGTCGGGGGGCTGAACCAATTCGGCATGGCTACCTTCGAACCGCATGGCGCATTCTATGCGTTCCCCAGCGTCGCCATCTCCGGCATGGATGATGAGACCTTCGCGCAGCAGTTGTTGGATGAGGAAAAAGTCGCTGTGGTGCCTGGCGCAGCTTTTGGCGCCGGAGGCGAGGGCTTCGTGCGCTGTTCTTACGCTACAGCCTACGAAAAGATCGAAGAAGCGCTGGAACGAATGACGCGTTTTGTGCAGAGACACGGATGAGACATGTACGAATCCATCATCGGACTCGAAGTTCACGCCGAGGTAGCTACCCAATCCAAGATGTTCTGCGGCTGTCCGGTTGTGGATCTCACCCAGGCGGCGCCGAATAGCGCCGTCTGCCCGGTCTGCACAGGGATGCCGGGCGCGCTCCCCGTGGTCAACCGGCGGGCTGTGGAATATGGTCTGCGCGCCGCGCTATCGCTGGGATGCGAGATCGCGCCGCAGAGCATTTTCGCCCGAAAGAATTATTTCTATCCTGACCTCCCCAAAGGGTATCAAATTTCACAGTACAAGGAACCTCTGGCGCAGAATGGGGAGCTGCGGATTCACGCCTCCGAGGGGGCGCGCGTGATCAGGGTGCGGCGCGTGCATCTGGAGGAGGACACGGGGAAGTTGACGCATGTTTTCCCCTCACCCCTATCCCCTCTCCCTAAGGGAGAGGGGCACAGTCTGGTTGACTTGAACCGGGCCGGCGTGCCGCTCCTGGAGATCGTCTCCGAACCCGATCTGCGTTCCGCCGAAGAGGCCCGGCTTTACGGCGAGGCGTTGCGAAACCTGCTGCGTTACCTGGGAGTAAACTCCGGGGATATGCAAAAGGGGGTGCTTCGTTTCGAAGCGAATGTGTCAGTGCGGCCTATCGGGGAGCAGGGCTTCGGTACCCGCACAGAGATCAAAAACCTGAACAGCTTCCGGGCATTGGAACGCTCTGTGGCCTATGAGATCGTACGCCAGAGTGAATTGCACCGCCAGGGAAAGCCCGTTATCCAACAAACTATGGGCTGGGACGAGGACCGCCAGGTCACCGCGCCTCAACGGTGGAAAGAGGAGGAAGACGATTATCGCTACTTCCCCGAACCGGATCTGCCGCCCCTGGCAGTCGAGGGTGAATGGATCGAGGAAATCCGCCGCAGCCTGCCGGAATTACCCCAGGCCAGATTCCAGCGTTTCGTCGAACAGTATCGGTTGAGCGAGTACGATGCCGATATCCTGGTAGCCGAACAACCGGTGGCCGATTACTTCGAAGCTCTGCTGAGGGCTGCTCCTAAAGTCAGCCCGAAACTGGCCGCCAATTGGGTCACTGGCGAACTCTTCGGGCTGATGAACCAGGCCGGGGGAAGCCTCAGCAACCTCGCAGTGAGTCCGCAGGCCTTGGCCGGCTTGTTGGATATGGTAGAGGATGGGCGCATCAACACGCCCACGGCGAAAATCGTCCTGTCGGGTATGTTCGCCAGTGGTCAACCCGCCGAAGCGATCGTCGAGGCAAAAGGCCTGAGTCAAATCTCGGATGTTGATCAGATCACCCAAATGGTCTCCCACGTATTGGATGAGAACCCCGAACAAGTGACCAGGTATTTGGAGGGGAAAGAGAGCCTGGCCAACTGGTTCTTCGGACAGGTGATGAGAGCTGCCGAGGGCAAGGCGAACCCTCAAGTCGTCAAGGATGAGCTGACTAGACAATTATCACTAAAAATGAGTGGGAAGTAAGGCACATGGGGGCTGCCAGAAAGTCACTTGACGGTCTGGGGGGCATCTGCTACTCTTGTTGCGAATATGAGCCAATCTGTAACTGCTCAGCCATCGAACGGATTAGCCCGAAAAAAGGGTGTGCGAACGCAAAGCGGCTGCGCCCCCTTCGCACACCCTTTTTTCGGGAACTTCCCCGTTTGGCTGAGTAGTTACGCCAATCTTATATTTGGAGACAAACAAGAATGACAGAACAAATCAATGCCTTTAAGATGGCCCAGGCGCAATTCGACAACGTCGCTGCCCTGCTCAACCTGGACCCTCAGGCCGCGGAGATGTTACGTTGGCCAACGCGTGAGTTCCGCTTCCAGATTCCTGTCAAAATGGATGACGGTTCTATCAAAGTGTTCTTCGGTTACCGGGTTCAGCACAGCGATGTGCGCGGCCCCGCTAAAGGAGGCATACGCTTTCACCCCGCCGAAACGCTGGATACCGTCCGGGCGCTGGCGATGTGGATGACCTGGAAAACCGCCGTAGCGGATATCCCCTTGGGCGGCGGCAAGGGTGGCGTAGCTGTCGACTCAGCCTCGCTATCCATCAACGAACAAGAGCGTCTCTGCCGCGGCTGGATCCAACAAATCTACCGCAATATCGGCCCCCGGCAGGATGTCCCTGCGCCCGATGTGGGCACCAACCCACGCATGATGGGCTGGATGATGGATGAGTATTCAAAATTGGTCGGCCAGTATACGCCGGGCGTGATCACCGGCAAGCCGGTTGGCGGCGGCGGCTCGCTTGGTCGCACCGAGGCGACTGGTTTTGGCGTGGTTTACACGATCCGGGAAGCCATGAAGCGCCTCGATATCACCCCCGAGAACGCAGTCGCTGCCATTCAAGGTTTTGGCAACGTCGCCCAGTACGCGGCAATCAAATTCGTCGAATTGGGCGGAAAAGTCGTCTGCGTCTCTTATTGGGACCGCGACGACCAGAAGCCCTACACCGTCAGCCGCGACGAAGGCGTAGACCCCTGCTTTCTGCAATCCATCACCGATGTCTACGGCACCATTGATAAGGAAAAGGCGCAAGATTCCGGTTACCTGCTCGAAGACGACGAGGCCTGGATCACGAAAGAGGTTGATGTCTTGATCCCTTCCGCCCTGGAAGGGCAGATCAACGCCGAGACCGTGAGTGCAATCAGCAAACGCGTCAGGATCGTCGCAGAAGGCGCAAACGGCCCGACAACCCCAGAAGCCGATGCAGTGCTCCACGAACGCGGCGTCTTCAACATCCCCGATTTCTTGTGCAACGCCGGCGGCGTGACGGTATCCTACTTCGAGAGCGTCCAGAACGATATGAATTTCTATTGGAGCCGCGATGAAGTGCTCAGTAAATTAGACGACAAAATGACCAAAGCCTTCCACGATGTCCTGGACATGTCGGAGCGGGAGAACGTGTATATGCGCGATGCCGCCTATATGGTCGCCATCGAGAAGGTTGTCAAAGCCATGGAATTGAGAGGTTGGCTGTAATTTCCGAAAAAAGTAGCGGGAGCTTGCTTCGCAAGCCCCCGCTTTTTTTTGGATTATCCGCTGAGTGGGGAAAAGCCGGTTGCGTTTGTCCTGAAAATCCTTTACAATCTGAGTGGTGAAGTCATCGTGGTATTTCCAGAGGAGATTCCATACAGATGCCGCTCTCTGCTGATATAATGCGTTTGTTGCTGATTGGCTGCATGGCCAGCTTGACGATTCTGGCGGCAATCTACCTTCGTCGGCGCGCGCTTTCGCCAATCTCATACACAGCTTGGGGATTATTCGCTCTGATCCTGCCCATTATCGGGCCATTTCTCGTTATCTGGCTGCGGCCAGGAGGGAGCCGCACTGCCTGATTCCGCAAGTATCTTACTCGAAAGGATTAGCCCGAGGTGAGCTGAATCTTGTCAACCTACCTGGAAGGAGGCCTGATATGAAACAAGATCGTGTTCTGATCGCTATCCTGGTTGCGATCCTCGTATTGATTGTAGCCGCCCTGACGCTGTTCTTCCTGCGCGGCGGTGAAGCCGAATACGGCCCCAACGATTCGCCTGAAGGGGTAGTACGAAACTATGTGCTTGCGCTGCACGATGAGGATTACCCACGCGCCTATAGTTACCTCCAGGACGCAGATGACAAACCCACCCTGACTGAGTTCCGTCAAGAATTCCTGGCATTAGGATGGAATCTCGAAGACACCGGTATGCAGATAGGCGGGAGCGAGGTTTCAGGTGATGAGGCCGTAGTGAGATTGACCATCATCCACGGCGGGGGAGAACCATTCGGTGGTTCCTGGAGCGAGGAGGGCGACGCCTGGCTGATCCTGCAAGATGGGCAATGGAAACTCACCTATCTGCCTCAACCCTATTGGGGCTGGGAATGGTACACGGAAGAAACGAGAAAATAGGAGAATTCCATGCAAACCATACGCCGTTTATACCAATACCTGGTCGTTTTCATCAGTTTGGAAGTCGTGCTGTGGGGATTGATCGGCTTAGCCAGATCGGCATTTTCCGGCGAGGTCGTCGGCGGAGGCGCAAGCCAATTAGCCAGCGCGCTCTCGCTGATTCTGGTTGGGGTGCCCGTATTCCTGCTTCACTGGATCCCCGCTCAGCGCAACGCAGCCAAAGATGAAGAAGAACGCTCCAGCCGTATTCGAGCCATGTTTCTCTATGGCGCGCTGCTGGCCACATTGATCCCCATTGCTCAGAATGTTTTGGCGCTGATCAACCGCCTATGGCTGCAACTCCTGCAACTGCCGCCGTATTACGCCATCTTAGGAAGTTCGCAAAACTGGGCCGAAAACCTGGTCGCCATCCTCCTCAATGGCCTGATGGCGGGATACCTCTTCTACGTGACCCGCGGCAATTGGGTCGAACATCCAACCGGGAATGCCTTCCCCGAAACGCGGCGTCTGTATCGTTATCTCTGGGCGCTCTATGCTTTAGCGATGTCCATCGGCGGCGTCATGCAAGTGCTGCAATATATTCTCACAACTGGCGAAACCCTGGGCGTTACCCCCCATTCCAGGCTGGCAAATGGACTGGCTTTGCTGATCCTGGGCGCGCCTTTGTGGGTCCTGGCCTGGCGGCGAGTCCAGCTCTCCCTGGCGCAGCCAGACGAGCAGGCATCAATCCTGCGGTTGGTGATCCTCTATATCCTCAGCCTGATCGGGGTGTGGGGTGTGTTGATTCCTACCGGAATCGTGCTCAACACAATCTTGCTGGCATTGCTGGGGGAGGGTTTCTCATCACTCGACTTCCTCAATGAGATCAGCATTCCACTTTCGACTCTCGTCCCCCTGGGCGGAGTGTGGTTTTACTATGGCCGCACTCTCTCAACAGAAATCGCATTGCTGCCCGAATCCCTGCGGCGATCTGGCTTGCGGCGAGCATATTTCTATATACTGGCATTCTTCGGGTCGGTTGCCTTCATTACGGGGCTGCACATGCTGTTGAGCTTCCTGATCGACATGCTCATCGGCACCTCCACCGTCGGCGTTGTGACGCTGCGCAGCCGGCTTACGGCTGCTCTGGCGACTCTGATCGTGGGGCTGCCATTGTGGATACAGACCTGGCGTCCAATGGCCAAAGAAGCTTCCCAAGAGGGCGAGGCTGGAGACCACGCCCGCCGCTCGCTGGTGCGGAAAATCTATCTTTACCTGGTGCTCTTTGCCTGCGTCATCGCGGTGATGGTCGCAACTGGAAGTCTGGTCTTCGAATTATTGAAGGCTATGTTGGGCGATCCCGCTACGGATCTTTTGCGTGAGTCCCTGATGCTATTGGAGTTGCTGATCCTATTCTCGCTGGCGTTGGTTTACCACGGGGCCGCCCTGCGAGCAGATAACCGCCTGGCAGCCCGCTCGCTTGCCAGGCTGCACGAGGCCTTCCCCGTCCTGGTGCTGGCCTCTGAGATCGGCGAGTTCACCGAAAGCATCATCAGCGCCCTGGGGCGGGAAGCCGAGTCCCTGCCCGTTGTGATCCACCTGATAGAGAGAGGCATCCCCGATAAAACCCTCTCCGAGGCCAGGGCTGTGATCCTGCCCAGCGATTTGAGCGTCTCGCCACCCGAGGCGGTGCGTCTGTGGCTGAAAGATTTCGACGGCCAAAGCATCGTTGTCCCCACACCCAAAGAACACTGGCACTGGGTCTATGGTAGCGGGCGCGACCTCTCGAAGGCAGCCCGCGAGACGGCCAGGATCATCCGTCATATGGCCGAAGGTGAAGATCTGCCAGGGCCGCGCGACGCCTCTCCCTGGCGGATTGTGCTTTATGTTCTGGCAGGCATGATCGGCCTGCCCCTAGCGCTGAGTCTGATAGGATCGCTGATGTCTTTGGTGTTCGACTAAAGAATAGATGCAGATGCTGCTTGTTATGAGTCCACTGAAAAAACTCCAGAACGAGGCGGCGGGGCGGCATATATGGGGGTGCGTGCTGCGTACGCACCCCCATATATGCCGCCCCGAATCCTCTACATGTAGTTTTTGCAGTGGATTCTTGTTATGAAACAAACGGGGGACGAGGGGGCACCGCAGTAAGTTATAGAGGATGGTGATCAATCGTCGAGGGGGCTTTTGACCGCCATCCCGCCGCGCTGGAGGACGTGGGTGTAGATCATGGTGGTTTTCACGTCTTTATGGCCGAGGAGTTCCTGGACAGTGCGAATGTCGTAACCATTTTGGAGGAGGTGGGTGGCGAAGGAGTGACGGAAGGTATGAGGGGAAACGGGTTTGCTGATGCCAGCAATCTTCGCGGCCTGGCGCACGGCTTTCTGTAACACGCTTTCATCGAGGTGGTGGCGCTTGATCGTTCCCGTGAGCGGGTCTTTGGATCGCTGCGATGCAGGAAAAACATACTGCCAGGCCCATTCTGCGGGAGCGTTGGGGTATTTGCGCGCCAGGGCATAAGGAAGCGAGACTTTACCAAAACCTTCCCGCAAGTCCTTCTGGTGAATGGCTTTCACATCCACGAGGTGCGTTTGCAGGGTGGCAACGATGGAATCGGGAAGCACAGTGACGCGGTCTTTCTCCCCCTTGCCGTCCCGAACCACGAGCTGGTGATTGCCGAAATCCAGATCCTTCACCCGCAAGCGCAGGCATTCCATGAGGCGCAGACCGCTGCCATAGAGCAGTTTTGCCATCAGCTGGGTCGTGCCGCTCATTTTGCCAATGACAGTCACGGCTTCATCATGTGTCAGAACGGTGGGCAGGTGCTTGGCCTGTTCAGGGCGAATGGCGTCCGGCACTTCGAGTGGTTTTTCCAGCACGTGCCGGTATAGGAATAGGACAGCACTGAGGGCCTGCTTTTGTGTGGAAGCGGAAACATGCTGTTCGACAGCGAGGTAGGTGATGAAAGCCTGCACTTCGGGCGACCCCATTTCTTTGGGGTGGCGTTGCTTGTGAAAGAGGATGTAACGCGTGATCCAATTCACATAGGTTTGCTCGGTGCGATAGGAGTAGTGTTTGGTACGAATGGCGTCACGAACTTGATCGAGGAGTTTCTTTCCCTTCGGAGGGACGGGAGGTGAGTTTGGTTGCATATTGCACCTTTCGCAAGAGTTTGCTATACTGTGAGCAATTCTAACCGATTTTTCATTCCATGCCGTATAACATCCCAACCCGGTTAGAAGGTTATACGGGCAGCCCATAAGCCATTAGGCCGTCCGTATAACCAGATGTTAGCCGCCTATCAAAAATAGAGATGAAGGAATAAATCGGATGATTATGACTAAAAACAACAGCCAAGAACTGAGACAAACCATATATGAAAAAGCCATGGAATTCGGTGCTG
>VGOC01000009.1 GCA_016865865.1 Chloroflexota bacterium | reverse complement strand
CCGCCGCTCGCCGAAAAGCGCGCCTGCCCGCTGCCATCGTCATTCATCGTCCAAACCTGGTATGGCCCATTGCGCGTGGTGATGAACACCAGCTTCGAACCATCCCAAAGCCACTCCGGCTGGCAGTCCCGATAATCCACCATGGAGAGGCGATGCACCTCTTTCGTCTCCAAATCCATGAGATGCACCTGGGGGCGAAAACCATTTCTCAAAGACGTGAAGGCGATCCTCCTGCCATCGGGCGACCAGGAAGGGTCGAAATCTCCCCTGCCAGTCGTGGGCAGCGGTTCTAATCCGCCGCCATCGGCATAGATGATATACAGGCTGGCGGTGTCATAAAGTTCCTGGTTCTCCCCGCAAGGGGAGATGAAGACCAGGCGAGCACCATCCGGGGACCAATCTGGCTGACATGCGCCCAATGGAATATCCGTCAACTGCCGTAAACCCAGTCCGTCCGAATTCACGATGAAGATCTGAGGAACACCGGTTCGCAGGGAGGCAAAAGCAATCTGACCGTACCCACCCCCGGTTGGAGTCGTCGTGGGGGGCGCTGCAGTTGTGGGCGCTGGGGTTGGAGTCATCGTCGGGGGTAGAGTTTTCGTCAACGTTGGCTCTACAGTCTGCGTGAACGTCGAAGTACCTGTCTGTGTGGAAGTGTTTTTGGGAGTAGATGAATTGGTAGGCGTAAGCGTCAGGGTTGATGTAAAAGGCAAGGGGGTTGCTGTTGCAGTCGGCTCTGGGGAAGCCGTCCATGTCTCCGTCGCCCGGAAAGAAACGCTTACCGGCAAAGCCCCCATGATCTGCTCTGGCATTGCTGGATTCAGAAGATAAGCGACGCCCCCACCAACGATGAAGAACGCCACGAGAAGTAGCACCACCATCGAACAACCCCGCCGTCTCTTCGACCTAGGAGGCTGCGCGCTCGAAGAGTCAAGCTCTGCGATTGGCGCGCTGATTGGAAGAGGTTCTGCAGCCGGCTGCTCAGGCGGCCGTCGGTCTGGTTGCGCGGGCGGTTCTGGCTGTTTGTCCCGAGCTTTTTCGCCGGCAGGCAAGGGATCGAGAACGGCGCCTTCGAGCAGGCGGCGCCTGGAGGTTGAGCTAGAACCCAAAAGCGCCTTTTTGAACTCCTCGGCAGTTTGGTAACGATCATCTGGATGAACAGCCAGGGCTTTCTCGATCACCTTCGATAGGCGGCGCGTGATCTCCGGGTTGCGATGACGCAGCGGGGTAAGTTCAGCCTGTTCCAGGGTGCGCGCCAGACTATCTTCCGGGATTGCGCCCGCCATGGAAGCATATAAGGTTGCCGCCAGCGAATAGATATCCGAACGGCGATCCGTGCGCGCCCCGCCATACTGTTCAGGAGGGGAATAACCCGGGGTCATTGCCCGCGCGCCGGTCGTCGTCTGTTGATCGGTAAAGGCCGCTTTTGCCAGTCCAAAATCAACCAGAAATACTTTCCCCTCTGGGGTGATTTTGACATTGCCAGGTTTGAGATCGCGATGCAAGATGGGCGGTTTCTGATTATGCATATAAGAGAGCGCATCACAAATCGCCACCCCGATGATCACAGCCTCGGCCTCTGGAATGACTCCGATCCGATCTAAGCGCTCTCGCAAATCTTCCCCCTCGATATAGTCCATCACCAAATATTGGCCCTGGCCTTCGATGACGAAATGATCCGAGACGCGCGGCAAGTTGGGATGGCGCAATCCTGCCAGGATCGTTGCCTCACGACGAAATTGACGGCTGTACTCTTCTGTTGTGAAGAGATTCTCCTTGACAGCGACCTCTACGCCCAGGTTGTCATCCACGGCGCGATAAACCGAACCCATCCCCCCCTGACCAAGGATTTCCAGGATGCGATAACGGTTATGTAATAATGCGCCGCGCTCAAGGGCCATAGGGCTATTCCAAATCCGCAGGAAACCATAGCACCAATGATTGTACTATCGGAGACCCAATCGACAACCTACATTATTGTCAGCCCAGGAACGGATCGTTTCGAAAATGAGGGGCGAGGGTGTAGCGTAACTAAATATCCAAGTTGCGGACCTCGCGGGCATGGGTTTGAATGAAACGGCGTCGAGGGGGAACCGCAGAGCCCATCAACATATCGAAGGTGCGATCGGCTTCCGTGGCGTCTTCGATAGAAACCTGCAAAAGGGTACGCTGCTCGGGGTCCATCGTTGTTTCCCAAAGCTGCTGAGGGTTCATCTCGCCCAAACCTTTATAGCGAGAGATCGTGGCTTTGTCGTCCGTTGCACCCATTTCTCTCAGGATCGCATCTTTTTCAGCCTCGGTATATGCGTACTGAGTCTTCTTGCGATAGCTGATGCGATATAACGGAGGTTGAGCGATATAGAGATGTCCGTTCTCGATGAGAGGTTGCATGTAACGGAAAAAGAAGGTCAATAACAGGGTGCGGATGTGGGCTCCATCTACATCGGCATCGCACATGAGGATAATACGCCCATAACGAAGCCCTTCCAGATCGAAGCTTTCCCCAATCCCTGTGCCTAGCGCAGAGATCAGCGCTTTGACTTCATTGTTGTCGAGGATCTTATTCAAGCGGGCGCGTTCGGTGTTGAGGATCTTCCCCCGCAGCGGCAAGATCGCCTGGAAGTGCCGGTCTCGGCCTTGTTTAGCGGAGCCCCCTGCCGAGTCGCCCTCGACGATGTATAGCTCCGTCTTTTCGGGATCGCGGTCGGAACAATCGGCCAGCTTGCCCGGAAGCGTGAGACTCTCCAAAGCAGATTTGCGGATGACCAGATCTCGGGCTGTCTTTGCCGCCCGGCGAGCACGCGCCGAGGTAAGACATTTTTCCACGATGGATTTTCCTGCGCGAGGGTCTTGCTCCAGGAACATCCCGAAGGCGTCGCCGACTACCTGTTGGGTGATGGTTTGCACCTCGGGGTTCATCAACTTGACCTTGGTTTGACTCTCGAACTGGGGGTCGGGGTGTTTGATGCTCACAATGGCGGTCAACCCCTCGCGCGTATCCTCCCCTTTGAAGCTCGAATCCTCATCTTTGAGTAATTTTTGTTTCTTGGCGTAATCATTGATGGCGCGGGTGATCGCCGAGCGCAAGCCGGTCAGGTGCGTGCCGCCGTCTATGGTGTTGATGGTGTTGGCGAAAGCGTAAATCGACTCCGCATAAGCATCTGTATACTGAAAGGCGACATCAACTGTTATCCCTTCGACTTCTTTTTCGATGTGAATCACAGGATGCAATGTCTTACGATTGCGATTCAGATAGCGCACAAACGAAGTGATGCCTCCTTCGAAGTAGAAAGTCATCTCGCGGTCTTCGCGCTCATCGCGCAGATGGATATTGACTCCCCTTGTGACAAAAGCCATCTCCCTGAAGCGCTGCATAAGCGTGGAGAAACGGTAATCCAGGTCGCCCACGAAGATCGCATCATCGAACTTGAAGGTCTGACGCGTCCCTGTTTCCGCCTTGGGCGCCTTGCCCACCACTTTCAGATCGCTCACCGGGTGGCCGCGTTCGTAGCGCTGATGATAGATCTTACCATCACGTTTGACCTCGACCTCGAACCACTCCGAGAGAGCATTCACCGCTGAAAGCCCTACTCCGTGCAAACCACCAGACACCCGATAACTGCTATTCCCAAATTTCCCGCCAGCATGCAGCATCGTCATCACAAGCTCCAGGGCGGATTTGCCTCTCTCGGGATGGATATCTACAGGGATGCCGCGACCATTATCGGTTACTGTCACACTGCTGTCTGGGTGAATGACCACATCAATGGCGTCGCAAAAGCCAGCTAACGCCTCATCAATCGAATTATCCACGACCTCATAAACCAGGTGATGCAAAGCCTTGATGTCCGTACCGCCGACATACATACCCGGCCGGCGGCGGACAGCTTCCAATCCTTCCAAAACCTGAATATCTTTTGCCTCGTATGACAGGTTGTTTTTTTCTGCCACAAAAGCCTCCAATTCTTAACTTGAGTTCACTGAAAAAACTCATGTACGAGGGAGCAGGTCGGCATATATGGGGGTGCGTGCTGCGCACGCACCCCCATATATGCCGACCCAAATCCTCTATTCATAGTTTTTGCATTGGACTCTTAGCTTGATTTTTTGTAACTACTCAGCCAAACGGAGAAATTCCCGAAAAAAGGGTGTGCGTGGGGGGGCTGCGCCCCCCCACGCACACCCTTTTTTCGGGCTAATCCGTTCGATGACTGAGCAGTTACGATTTTTTCTCCAAAATACTTTCGAGCCATTTGTCGGCCTGATGATAATAGATGAAACTGGCCGATAACAAGCCCGTGGACACAAAGGCGTGTCCGACAATACCGATAAGCGTCAACCACGAATCCTCAGGGGGGATCCTCCAGAGCATGTCGAATCCCTGGTTCAATAGCATCACCGCAACGAAAAAAGCCGCTGTCGTCGGTAACGTCATCCGTGTGATCTGGATGCTTTTCCTGATCGAGGCCCAGGCAGCATCGCGGTTCACGAAGATGCCATGAGGGGAAAACATAAGTGGAAAGGTGATCCAGAGCAGCAAACTCCCAAACAATATGACGGCCATTGGCCCGGCGGGAATACCGATGAGGGCCAAAAGGGAGATGCCGCAGCTCACCGGGATGCTGATCCCCACCAGGAGGCTGATCCACACAAAGGTCAGCAGGATCACCTGCCCACTGGAACGGGGCCACTCCATGATCGTTTTCAAGGGGCGGACTTCATTGTGAACGGCTGCCATGCTCACGATCCCAAAATAGAGCGTCCCCAGCAGGAGTCCCACGAATGTAAAACATCCTGCCAGAAGAAAAGCGATCCCTACAGAAGATACTTCGATCAAGACTGGTTCGCCGCCAGGGATCTGCAGAGGGAGGGTTGACACAACCAGACTTGGCACCCCTACAGGGTACGAACGCAACGTAATCGCCAGATTGAAGCGTTCGGCCATAAGCGTCCACAGGGTTTTGGCGGCTTCGACAATATCTGCCATATCGGGCATGTCATTGACAGGTTGGAACACGACTGCCATCCAGGCTTCGATCAAAGTTTTCAGCCGATAATGCGGCGACAGCCAGATCAACACATCCAACCCCACCGGGAACAGGATCAGGCCGATGTGATTGGTAATCGCATCGAAACCGGCGATCAGGGTTGCGATGATGCGCGGCGGGGCTGGCGCAGTTTGAGTTTTATGTGTCTCCATCAAAAAAGCAATTTTACCTTTAATTTGACTTTTCATCAATTTATGCTATGCTTTTCCCCAAGAGGCGTCGCATGACTCCCAACATCAACTGGTGTATAATTTAGCAGCCGATCTTTCCCTGAAAATCCGCAATACAGATTTGCGAATCCGTGAAGAATTGCCGTACAGCCATCGGTTATGAAAACCTATACCGAGGAGAAAAACATATGACTACGCGAGGTCTATCTGCCTTCGCCTTGTTCGTTGTAGTCGGTCTGATAACGACCGCGTGCAGCTCGAAATTCGAGTGCACAGATGCTCTTGGATGTGTGACCTACGCGCCGGATGAGCCTATCCACATCGCTTCCGCCCTATCCATCTCTGGCCCTGATGCAGACTTGGGACTCGACTCTCGATACGGTGTAGAAATCGCAATCGCTTTGCGAGGCAAGCTTCTCGATCATGACATCATGCTTCAGGTGGAGGACGAGGGATGCTCCCAGGAGGGTGGTCTGGCTGCGGGCCAGAAGATCGTATCGGACCTCACGACCGTGGCTGTGGTTGGCACGAGCTGTTCCGTCGCTGGGGTGCCAATGTCCGAATTGATCTCCGAGGCTGGTTTTGTGATGGTATCCCCCTCGAACACCTCCCCCATACTGACCGATCCCAACCAGGCATGGAATCCCGGATACCTGCGCACAGCGCACAATGATAAAGTACAGGGCAAGGCGATGGCCAGGTTTGCCTATAATGTCTTAGGGGTCACCACCGCTGCCGCCATTCACGATGGCGATCCTTACACGGAGGGATTGGCGCGAGTCTTTGCCGACTCCTTCGAGGAATTGGGCGGCGACATCGTCACCTTTGCCTCGATTAGCAAAGGCGAGACGGATATGCGCCCCGTCCTCCTGGCAGTGGCTGAGGCGGGGCCGCCTGAGCTGCTCTTCTACCCGGTCTTTACCGCAGAAGGCGGCTTACTGACCAAGCAAGCCAGAGAGATACCCGAACTCGAAAAAACCATCCTGGCCGCTGCTGACGGTTTGATCTCGGATGCCGCGATCAAGGTTCTGGGTGTGACGGGCGAGGGGATGTACTTCTCCGGCCCCGATCTGACCTTCTCCGGCGACCTGTACGAGCAGTTCATCGCCAGGTACGAGGCGGATTACGGCACGAAACCGATCTCGGTCTACCACGCCCACGCATTCGATGCCGCCAATATGATCTTCACCTGCATCGAAAAAGTCGCCATACAAGAGAATGATCACACCATCCATATCGGCCGAGAAGTATTACGAACCTGCCTGTATGCCACTTCAGGTTTCCAGGGCATCACTGGCGAATTGACCTGCAACGAATACGGCGACTGCGCCGATCCAGCCATCAAGGTCTACCAGCTTCGAGAGGGCGAATACACCCCTATATGGCCTTGAGTTCTCAGGAGATCTAATTTTCGCACCTTCTCAAAAAATGGGGAGCAGCGAAAGTCAGGTTGACAACCTGACCTGCATCCCCCGAAATATCGAGAAGATGCCAATATCGTACCTTGACCAATTCGACTTACTTATTGATGATTACCCGCATTATCGGACGGGGAAAGGGGGTCGCAAAGGAGAGAAGACTCCATTGCATTAGCTGCGACTCCGATTTATAATAGGAAGCTATATCAGTAAAGAAAGGAGGTGACCACGGCCAAAAGTACATTTACACAACACAACCAACAGCATTTGATATCCCAATTTAGTTCATTTCAGAGGAGTGAAGAAGCATGAAAAAGAGTATATTTACAATCCTGGCTTTGATCGTTGTAGCCAGCATGGTACTTGCAGCTTGTGGTCCAAAAGTCGTACCTTTCGAATGCACGGATGCAATAGGCTGCGTGGATGTCGCTCCAGGTGAGCCGATCCACATCGCCTATGCCCTGGTGATCTCAGGCGCTGATGAAACCCTGGGCGTCGACTCACGCAATGGCATCGAGGTTGCGATGGCGCTCAAGGGGCAGCTACTCGGCCATGACGTTCAATTGACTGGCGAGGACGACGGTTGCTCCGCCGAAGGTGGCCAGGCGGCAGGAACAAAACTTGCTGCTGACCCGACCATCGTGGCCGTTATCGGCACCTCCTGCTCTAGCGCAGCCCGCGTTGCTCTGCCGCTGCTCTCGGGCGCCGGGTTCTCGGTCGTCTCACCCTCCAACACCGCCCCAGACCTGACCCTCGAGGGGAACGAAAACAACTGGCCCGGTTATCTGCGCACCGCGCACAGCGACCTGCACCAGGGCGCGGCCGCGGCCAGGTTCGCCTTCGAATCCCTGAAGGTCACCAAAGCTGCCACGATCCATGATGGCAGCCTGTACGCCGAGAAACTGCAAGAGGTTTTCGCCAATTCCTTCGTGGAATTGGGTGGCACCATCACCGCGCAGGAAGCTGTAGATCCCAATGGTACTGACTTCAAGTCGGCGTTGACCTCAATCGCCGCTGGCGAGCCTGAGATGATCTACTACCCGATCTTCGTCAAGGCGGGCAGCCTGATCACTCGCCAGGCCAAGGAAGTTCCCGGCCTGGAAACCACGTACTTGATGGGCGCTGATGGTATGTTCTCGCCTGATGTAGTCGAGGGCGCCGGCGAAGCGGTCGAAGGCCTATACGTCTCCAGCCCTGACCTGGCTGCATTCGCTGCGGAATATCAGAGTGTATTCCTGCCGAAGTACGAGGAACTGTTCGGCACTCAGCCGATTAGTATCTTCCACGCTCATGCTCACGATGCGGCCATGATTATCTTCGCCGCTATCGAGAAAGTAGCTGTTCAGGATGAAGATGGCACACTGCACATTGGCCGCCAGGCGCTGCGCGATGCCCTGTACGCTACTGCGGATTTCAAAGGTCTGACCGGCAACCTGACCTGCTCGCCAACTGGCGACTGCGCAAATCCGGTGATCGCCGCATACCAATATCATGTTGGCGAATACCCACCCACAAAGGTTTGGCCTTAATCATCGCAGATTCTGTGGTTATACCAACGAGGGGAGCGGGCGTCTTCGCCCTCTCCCCTTTTTAAATTTTTTTCGAACAAGCCCTTTTAGACGGAGAAATTCCCGGAAAAAGGGTGTGCGCAGGGGGCTACGCCCCCTGCGCACACCCTTTTTCCGGGTAAATCCGTTCGATGGCTGAGCAGTTACGAATCATGCAATTATGTAAGGATATCGAATCTTTATCACACAGGAGAGGCAATATGTTTCGAAACTGGATGCAACGAATCACACTGACTGACGTCGTCATCTGGGCAATCGGGTTGGCCATCCTTATCGGTGTGATCTGGGGATCAATCGTCACGCTGGGCACAGGAAAATACTCCACAGCGACCTGGATTGACCTTACGCTTATTGGCCTGGCTTTGGGGGGCGTGTATGCTTTAATCGCACTGGGATATACATTGGTGTATGGTATTCTGCGCATGATCAACTTTGCCCATAGCGAGGTGTTCATGAGCGGGCCGTTCACCGCCACATTTGCAGCATGGGCGCTTGTCGGCGCGGGATGGTGGAACAAATATCCAATACTCAGCCTTCTCATCGTATTGGGGGTTTCGGCTGTCGTTTCCTCTATCATAGCTGTCCTGCTCGAGCGAATCGCTTATCGCCCCTTGCGCACCGCACCCCGCCTGGTACCGTTGATCACGGCCATCGGGGCTTCGTTTTTCCTCCAATACGTATTCCGCGGCTTGTACGGCTCCGGGCTGAAAGGTTATCCTGAAATGACTATCCTCCAAGGATTCTGGATGCTTGGAAGTATACGCGTCTTCAAAACCCAGGCCGTGGCCATCGTGGGCGCGGTAATTATGATGCTGATTCTCTATGGGATCGTCCAATGGACCAAGCTTGGCAAGGCCATGCGTTCAGTATCGGAAAACAAAGAAGTCGCCGCGCTGATGGGCATAGATGTGGACAAGACGATCTCCAGAACATTCGCAATCGGAGGCGCGGCAGCCGGGATGGCAGGGATTCTCTACCTGCTGCTGTTCCCGGTGGCCCACTTCTTCATGGGCTTTTTCCCCGGCCTCAAGGCCTTTACTGCCGCGGTATTAGGCGGCATCGGGAATGTCCCGGGCGCTTTTCTTGGAGCTATGATGCTGGGTCTGCTCGAATCCGTTGGCCCCAGCCTGTTTCTGGATGGGCTGGGCATCCCCGCACCCTACCAACTCAAGGACGCCATTGCCTTTAGCGTTCTGGTGTTGATCTTGATCTTCCGCCCAACTGGCATCTTGGGAGAACGCCTGGCGCAGGCAAAGGCATAAAGAGGCAGAACCATGCAAACTCAAACTCCTTCACCCTGGAAACAGGCGACTCGATATGGCCTGATAGGCGGCGCCGTAGCCATCTTGATGTCCCTGGTTGGTATGGTGGCGACTTTCGGCCAACGCTATATCGTGAGCGGGATTTTCACGATGGGGCAAGTGATGTTCTTGACTCCCATTCTGATCTTCGCCTACATGACCATTCGCCGCACTGCCCCACAGCCTATCAACAAAGTAATTCTCTTGGGAGCGCTTTCGGGTTTGTCAACCAGCGGGGTCATGGCAGCATTGGTGTTGACGGGGCAATTCCTCAACCTGCGGGCGATGTTCCCCAACGCCTCGCCGGAACTCTATGGAATTCTCACTTTCAACCAGGAATCTGCCCTCGGCTTATTGCTCTTGCTGGGAACGGGTTTAGTCATCGGCGGCATCGCCGGCGGCATCTACCTGCTCTCCCCACGCATGCGTAGTACGCTCCTCCAGGCGACGACTTGGGTAGTTCTGGTCGGCCTGTTGCGCGACCTGATCGTAACGGTGTCCTACCGCTGGGGATTCCTCGGAAATGCCGTCAAAGCGCTCTTTGCAATCAGCGGCCTCACACCCCTGAGCGCAGTGATCCTATTCATCCTGGTGGGTGCGGTTCAATATTGGCGCTTGGAAAGAAAACAGTCAGCAGCGTCTCGTCCAACAACCAATCAAAAACCTTACACTCGCTGGCTCAAACTGGGGGGCTCAGCCTTGATTCTTATCCTGCTGCCCCCCGTTTTGGGCATCTTCTTCAGCGAGATCCTGGATAATGTCGGCATGTACATCCTGATGGGATTAGGCCTCAACATCGTAGTAGGCTTTGCGGGCTTACTCGACCTGGGATACGTGGCTTTCTTCGCCATCGGCGCTTACACCATGGGCGTGCTCACCTCGCCAGAGTTGGGCTTTTTCAGCTTGACGTACTGGGAGGCCTTGCCCTTTGCCATGCTCGCCTGTGTGCTGGCCGGTATCTTCCTCGGTCTTCCGGTGCTGAAAATGCGCGGCGATTATCTGGCCATCGTCACCCTGGGCTTCGGCGAGATCGTCCGCCTGCTGGCTCTCTCCGACTGGCTGCGCCCCTGGTTGGGAGGCACACAGGGCATACAACGCATTGCCCAGCCGCGTATCGGCGACTTCTTATTGAATACCCAACAGGAACTCTATTACCTCTTCTTGATTGGCATCGGCATCGTGGCCTTCATCGCCTGGCGACTGAAAGACTCGCGCATTGGTCGCGCCTGGATGGCCCTGCGAGAGGATGAGGATGTCGCTATGGCGATGGGCATCAACCACGTGTCCACGAAACTGATGGCCTTTGCCGTCGGCGCGCTCTTCTCGGGGGTAGCTGGGACGATATTCGCCGCCAAACTAACCTCGGTTTATCCGCACAGTATGAACTTCCTGGTTTCTATCAACGTGCTCTGCCTGATCATCATCGGCGGCATGGGCAGTATCCCAGGCGTTTTCGTCGGTTCGCTGGTGCTGATCGCTTCTCCAGACTTGCTGCGGGAATTCGCTGAGTTTCGCTACCTGGCATACGGGGCTTTACTGGTGGCTATGATGCTGACAAAGCCAGAAGGCTTGTGGCCTGAAGCCAGACGCAAGCTCGAGTTGCACGAAGACGAATTCGACTCAGGCCAAGAACCCCTGATGGCAATGGGAAACCCTGACGGACGGTAGGAGATAAAGAATATGACCGCTGTTTTAATCGCAAAACAAGTGACCAAACGCTTTGGAGGGCTCGAAGCCCTTGCCAAAGTAGATCTGGATGTCAAGGAACACGCTATTCATAGCATCATCGGGCCTAATGGCGCAGGGAAGACCACGTTCTTCAACTGCGTAACCGGATTCTACAACCCTGAAGAAGGCGAAACGCTGCTAGATGGCAGAAACATTACCGGTCTCTCCCCAGATCGCGTTACGCGACTGGGTATCTCTCGCACCTATCAAAATATTCGTCTGTTCAAGAACATGACCTCGGTCGAAAACATCTTGGTAGGGATGCACCCTCATATGAAGTCAGGTCTGATCCGAGGCGTTGTGCGCGACCCAGGCTCGGTACGGGAGGAAAAAGAAGCGGTCGAAGAAGCAAGACGTCTGCTCCATTTCGTCGGCCTGCGCGGAAAAGGCGACATGATGGCCATGAACCTGCCTTATGGCGATCAGCGGCGTCTCGAGATCGCTCGCGCCCTGGCTAGCAAGCCTAAGTTGCTCCTCCTTGACGAACCAACGGCCGGCATGAACCCCAGCGAGACTCAGGAAATGGTGCACTTTATTCGCCATCTGCGCGACGAATTCGGGATCACCGTCCTGCTCATCGAACACCAAATGAGAGTAGTGATGAGTATCTCGGAACTGATCACCGTGCTAGATTTTGGAGTTAAGATCGCCGAAGGCACGCCTGCCGAGATCCAGAAGAACCCGAAGGTAATCGAAGCTTACCTCGGGCGTGGTGCAGCTAGCGGGCTTAGCCAGGAAAATACGATGGTTGCCTCCGCAGCCTGATGATTAGGAGTTACGATCATGGCAATGCTTGAAGTCGAGAATATTCACTCATATTACGGCAATATACACGCTCTCAAAGGCGTTTCGCTGACCGTAGACGAGGGCGAGATCGTCACATTGATTGGCGCGAACGGCGCGGGCAAATCTACCACGCTGCGCACCATCACGGGAATTCTCAAGCCCCGCGACGGTCGCGTCCAACTCGACGGTGAAGATCTGTCTCACTACAAACCACACGAGATCGTCTATAAAGGTATCGCGATGGTGCCCGAGGGGCGGCATGTCTTTGCACGTCTCACCGTCTCTGAAAACCTGGATATGGGCGCATACAGCCGCAACAGCAAACAAGAAATCGCCGATGACCTGGAGCGCATGTTTACCTTGTTTCCCAGGTTGAAAGAGCGCCGCAGCCAGGTCGCCGGGACGCTCTCCGGTGGCGAGCAGCAGATGCTGTCAACAGCACGCGCCTTGATGGCCCATCCACGCATTCTGCTGATGGACGAGCCTTCCATGGGGCTTGCTCCTGTACTGGTGGAAGCCATCTTCGATACAATCAAGCAGATCAACAAAGAAGGTACCACCATCTTACTGGTAGAGCAGAATGCCTTGATGGCGCTTTCGGTTGCTAACCGTGGCTACGTATTGCAAACTGGCGAGATCGTGCTCAACGACACAGTGGATAAGTTGAAGAAAGACCCCACCGTGCAGAAGGCCTACCTGGGCATGGAATGAACCGGATTTTCAAGGAAGCAAGCGCAGAGGTAAAATTTCCCCTCTGCGCTTTTGTTTACAACGGTGATATATGCAGGCTTTGAAGGTCTTACCTGCCAAATGAAGCGCTGAATTTTTAGAAGATTCATGCCCGAAACGCTTTTCTCACTCCCGAGGAGACCTTTAGGGTTTTGGCCACTTGTTTTCACTCTGACCATGTTGTTAGCTGCCTGTCAGACGAGCGGATCCGCCCAGCAATCTGCCCATTCGCTGGCGAACACCTACACACCTGTCGGCACGACCACGCAAACTGACATTTGGAATGAGCTATTGGGGCACACGCCCGTGCCGTGGACGACGCCACTGCCACCTCTCGAAGCAACGCCGCTTGATGCGACCTACGTCAAGGTTGACCCGCGCCTCGCCACCCCCTTCCCCTGCAAGCGCTGCCCGGATTACGCCCTGGAAGGCGGCCTGTGGAAACTGAACCTCGACAAAGGAATCTACAGGATTTATTACACCGTCAACGGCTGGCGCAGCCTCGGCTCCTACACAGTCTCTGAAGGCCGCCTGTATCTCTTCAATGACCCATACTGCCATCGAGAAACTGGCATTTACGCCTGGAAGCTGAAGGATGGTGTCCTTACCCTGGCGGAAATAGATGATCCCTGCTCACAGGGCCTCAGGGCCGCCAACCTGACTCATCAACCCTGGCTTTCATGTAGACCGCGAAATCTCGAAGCTATGATCAGCGATCACTGGCAAAAACCCCAAGGATGCGACCCGAATGAATAGCAAACGAATGAAGGAAAGGAGCATGATGATCCTGACCGCCAACGATGTGTGTAAAGCCCTCCCGATGAAAGAAACCATCGAGGCAATGAAACACGCCTACGCGGCTCTTACGGGGGGCAAGGCTGAGGTTCCACTGCGTACCCGGTTGCCGGTACCCCCCCAGGAAGGCGTCAGCCTGATTATGCCCGCATTCATTCAGGCGGACGAGGAAGCACTGGCCATCAAGGTTGTCTCGGTGTTCCCCAAGAACCTAGAACAGGGCCTGCCCATCATTAACGCTGTCGTGCTGGTTTTGGATGCCCAAACCGGGGTTCCTCGAGCGATCCTCGAAGGCGGCGCCTTGACGGCCATCCGCACTGGCGCGGCCTCAGGGGCAGCTACGGAACTTCTCTCTCGACCAGACAGCAAAACTGCGGCCATCTTCGGCGCCGGGGTCCAAGGACGCACACAACTCGAGGCGGTGTGTACGGTAAGGTCAATCGAAACAGCCTGGGTGTATGATCTGGATACCGAGCAAGTCTCCACATTCATCGAAGAGATAGCCGGACGTGGGCCAATCCCTGACGACCTCAGGGCTGGCCGGACGCCCGAGGAGGCCATTGCTGAGGCGGATATCATTTGCACAGCTACGACCTCGTCTACGCCGGTATTCCCAGACGAAGCCATCAAAGCCGGCGCCCACATCAATGGTGTTGGTTCATACACGCTAGAGATGATCGAAATCCCACCCGAGACGGTCGGACGCGCCATAGTGTACGTCGATTCGCGCCAGGCCGTCCTGGCAGAAGCTGGCGAAGTCGTCGCCGCGATCACCGCCAGGCTCATCAGCGCCGGGGAACTCATCGAGCTGGGCAGTCTGGTCAATGGCGATGTCAGTGGTCGTACTGACGACGAACAGATCACCTTTTTCAAATCCGTCGGCGTCGCTGTCCAGGATGCGATGGCAGCTCGCCTGGCAATGCACAATGCCTCGGAAATGGGGTTGGGACAGCGAGTGGAATGGTAAGGACGGATAATCGCCTGGAAGAAGGTGTGATGCGTCTCTGCGGTGAAAAAATCTGGCTCGAGCCAACAGACACCCCCCTCCCGGAAGGATTTCGCGATTCGATTGGCGGCCACCCCCTGGTCGCGCAGACCCTGGCCCGGCGCGGCGTCACCGACCTCGACGCCGCCCGCGCCTTCCTCGACCCCGATTATTACTCCCCCACCCCCGCCAGCCAACTCCCCGGCCTGACCAGGGCCGCCGACCTCATCGAGCGCGCCATCAAGGCAGGCGAGAACATCCTTGTCTGGGGCGACTTCGACGTGGATGGCCAGACTGCCACGACCCTGCTCGTCGTATCCCTGCGCGACCTGGGAGCCGAGGTCTCTTTCCACATCCCCATCCGCTCCACCGAAGGCCACGGAATACAGGTCGAGAAACTGGCCGACCTCCTAACCCCTACCCCCCTAACCCCTAACTCCCTCCCCCCTAACCGCCTGACCCCAACCTTGCTCCTCACCTGCGACACCGGCATCGCCGCCCACGAAGCTGTCGAGTACGCCAGAGCGCGCGGCCTGACCGTCATCATCACCGACCACCACGACCTGCCACCCACGTTGCCAGCCGCCGATGCCATCGTCAACCCCAGGCTACTTCCGGAAAGCCATCCACTCTCGACGCTGCCCGGGGTGGGGGTGGCGTACAAGTTGGTCGAGGAGCTGTACGACCGACTATCCTTCGACACTGCTCAGGATAAGTCGCATACCACAGACCGCGGTCAGCCGTCTGCCATAGGCAGTCGCTATCTCGATCTCGTCGCCCTGGGCATCGTCGCCGACGTGGCCTTACAAACCGGCGAGGCGCGTTACCTGCTGCAACGCGGCCTGGAGGTCCTGCGACGCACCCAACGCCTGGGGCTGCAAATCCTATTCGAGACCGCCGGGTTGACCCCCGACCAGCTCACCGAAGACTCCATCGGTTTCTCCATCGCGCCGCGGCTCAACGCCCTGGGGCGGCTCTCCGACGCCAACCCCATCGTCGAATTCCTGACCACCGACGACCCGATCCGGGCGCATGTCATCGCCGCCCAGCTCGAGGGCCTGAACGAGAAACGCCGCCTGCTCACCGACCAGATCTATCAGGCCGCCCTGAGCCAGATCGAGAGAGAACCCGAACTGCTCAACTTCGCTGCCCTGGTGCTGGCGCACCCGCAATGGCCGGCTGGGGTGATCGGCCTCGTCGCCAGCCGCCTGGTGGAACGTTTCGGCAGGCCCGCCATCCTGCTCTCCGCCCCCGAAGGGCAACCCGCCCACGGCTCAGCGCGCTCGGTCGAGGGCGTGCACATCACCGAGGCCATCGCTGCGCAAAGCGACATGCTGCTGGGCTACGGCGGGCACCCCATGGCCGCAGGCCTCTCAATCGCCCCCGAACGCATCCCCGATTTCCGCCAGGCGCTCTCGCGCACCATCCGGGCAGCCGCGAAAGACACTCCCCTGCAGCAAACTCGATCCATCGCTGCCTACCTGTCGCTCCCGGCCCTGACGCTGGATTTCCTCGAAGACCTGGAACGCCTCGCCCCCTTCGGCGCCGGCAACCCGCCCCTGACCCTGGCCTGCCGCGACCTCAAGCTGGTCAGTCACACGCCCATGGGGCGCGCCAACCAACACCTGCGCCTGGTGGTCGAAGACCCAGATGGGAACAGCCAGGAGATTCTGTGGTGGCGCGGGGCAGGGGAAGAGCTGCCCCAGTCCACCTTCGACCTGGCGTTTCACGCCCGCGCCAACACCTTCCGCGGGGAACGCCGAATTCAGGCCGAATTGCTGGATTACCGCCCGAGCGCGGCCGCCACCCTCGAGGTAGTCCCCGAGCCTCCCGCTTTGGAGGCTGTGGATTACCGCGGCGAGAGGCATCCGCTTCCTTTATTGGATCAACTGAAAACCCAGGACGATATCCTGCTCTACACAGAGGGAGAGGCCAAACGACGTTTGGGTGGGCGCGACCGCCTGGGGCTTGTCCACGCCCCGAAGCTGATCCTGTGGACTCCGCCGCCCGGCCCCAGGGAATTGCGTGTGCTTCTGGAAGCCGTATCTCCGCAGGTGGTCTATCTCTTCGCCGTCGCTCCAGGGGTAGCCCGGCCCGAAGAATTCTTGAAGCGGCTGGCAGGATTGGTCAAACACACGTTGAAGGCCAGAGATGGGATCGCCCGACTCGATGAGTTGGCCGCAGCCATGGCCCACCGCGAGACGACGGTGCGCCTGGGATTAGCCTGGCTGGAGGAGAAGGGGCATATTTCCGTGGAGCGAGGCGAGGGGGGCGAGCTGCGCTTGAGGACGCCCGGCCAACCCGGTCACGCGCTGGACGACGTCGCCATGACCCTCGAAGCCCTGCTCGACGAGACGGCTGCCTACCGAGAATATTTCGAAAAGGCAAATCCTGCCACACTTCTGACGTAATGGCTCAAATCCCAACCCTCCCTCCGAAACTGATAACTGACGACTGTTCACTGGACGCTGTCCCATGATCCAATACCTCGCCAAAGATTACACCGGCGACCCTTTCGTGCTCTTCGATTCTGCTCATCTGACCGCCTTGGGGATCGTGGCGCTGTTCATTCTCTCGATATTCTTCCTGCGCAGGGTTCAAAACCAGAAACTCCGCAAGGCGATCCGTTATGGACTGGCAGGTCTGCTGATCGTCAACGAGATCGCCCGTCATGCCTGGCTGATCTATTACCGGCAATGGAGCATCCAATGGAATCTCCCGCTGCACCTGTGTTCGATTTTCGTGTGGCTGAGCATCATCATGTTGATCGCCAGGAACTACGCCATCTTCGAGTTCGCCTATTTCCTCGGCATCGGCGGCGCGCTGCAACCCCTGCTGACACCGGATGCTGGAATCTACGGCTTCCCGCATTTCTACCCCATCCAACTTTTCATCTCCCACGGGAGCATCATCGCAGCCGCGGTGTACATGGCGGTCGTCGAGGGGTATCGCCCGCACTGGTCTTCGATCAAGAAAGTGTTCGCCTGGGGGAATGTGTATCTCGTCTTCGTGACCGTCATCAACCTGCTGATCGGAAGCAACTACCTGTACACGCTGCACAAACCCCACGTGGCGACGCTGTTGGATTACCTCGGCCCCTGGCCCTGGTACCTCGTCAGCGCGGAGATCGTCGCCCTGCTCATCTTCCTGTTACTCTACTCGCCCTACCTGATCGGCGACCGCAGGGCGATGCGGCCATCGTGATCGGGCCCGTCGCCTGGCGGGGAGGCGAGAATCTTTCACCGCAGAGCGAGCGTAGAGCGCAGAGTTTGTTTGCGATGGGTGATTGACTTGCGGGGAACAGCTTCGCCTGCGCTCAGAGCACGCTTTGGCTTCATCCGGCTCTTCAGTTTGGGGGTTTTTGTCACAGCCGCCCAGGTCGGTGGACTCGCATTTTACGATTCGATGTCGAGTGAACGGGTCATACACACGGTATGCATGTAGCCGGGCTTCGCCCGCAAGTACGCGGCGCGAAAATCGGCAAGTTGTTCTGAGCAAAGCGTGGTCAGGGTCAACAACGCCTGGCGCTTGATGCAAACGTTAGGCGCTTTGCGATCAAGAGCAAAAGAGGTGGATCGCGCAACAATTACCCACTTCGACAAGTCAGACGTGGCCTACGGCTTGACAATTATACGCCGATGGCGTATATTGTAAGCGTCTATGGTCATCATCGAAACCTCAGTCTTCACCCGGCAAATTCAACGCCTGTTGACCGATGATGAATATCGGCAGTTGCAGGAGGCTTTGGTAAATCGCCCTGATACAGGAGCAATCATTCCGGGCAGCGGCGGATTGCGAAAAGTGAGATGGTATCTTCGAGGCCGTGGAAAACGCGGCGGTGTCAGAGTCATCTACTATTGGGCGATCAGAGCAGAACAAATTCTGATGTTGTTGGTCTATGCCAAGGGTGCGCAAGAAAACCTGACACCAGACCAACTAAAGATTCTGAAGAGGATCATCGAGAGTGAGTATCCATGAAAGAAGAACTATTCAAGGAATTATTGGCTAGTGTCCAGGAGGGTGGAGCAATCCTACGGGGCGAAATCACCCCGTCGCGCATGTTCACCCTGGAAGGGCCGAATGTCAAGCTCATTCGGGCCAAATACAACTTTTCACAGAGCGAGTTTGCAGCCTTGCTGGGGATCAGCGTCAAGACATTGCAGAATTGGGAGCAAGGTCGTCGAAAGCCAGAGGGAGCAGCAAAGGTGTTATTACAAGTAGCAGCGAAGCATCCTGAGGCGGTATTGGACGTGGTGAAAACGGCGCCAGATATTTAATTGGTTGTGGCAGAACCTACAACCCGGATGAACTGACCGAGTGGGATATGGTCTATATCAGCGATTGTCACTTCGCGGACAAAAATGTACCAGGGATTTTCGGCCAATATGCGCCACTCATTTGCAGCCGAGTTGTACCACCCTTCGTTTGCGGTCAGAGCATGCTTCGGCTTCATCCGGCTCTTTGGTATGGGGGTTTTTGTCACAGCCGCCCAGGTCGGTGGACTCGCATTTTACGATTCGATGTCGAGTGAACGGATCACGCCACTGCTAGCACGTGACCGGGGCTAACACCCCAAAGGTAAGCAGCGCGATTTTTTCAATTTGGTTGCAAGCAAAGTCGCGTCAGGGTCACACCCGCCCCAGCAGCTAAGCCAAACGTTGGGCGGCCCCTCAAAAATATATGTTGCGTTTTCCTGTGATATACTTCCATTACCAAAGCGAAAGAATGAGAGGCTTCTATGTTCGTTGAAACCCGTTACGAGCACATAGGATTGAGTAAAGCGCAAGTTCCAGTAATACTTGGCACAACGATGAGAAGAACTTTTCGAAGAATTGGTGAATCAGGGACAATGAATTTCGATCGCTTCGTTTCTTCGCGGTGAATCTATACGGAGCGGCTGGAGGCCGCGCGGTGGATAGAGAGATAACACATATCCGCAAGCGCATCATCGAAAATATCCTTGCCAAACAGGATGATTCTTTCCGGTGGGGGTTCAGCGAGAAACAAGCCCGCGAGCGCCCCAAATATTTGTACTATTCGCCAAATTTCAAATCCACGTTATGGACCTTGCTCCTGCTCGCTGACATCGAAGCGCCTGGCGATCTCCCGCAAGCCAAACCATCCCTCCAACTGATCACCGAGCGTTTCTATGCTCCAGAACACGGGGTCTTCCGGCTGCCGGGCATGAGCCATTTTCCCATCCCCTGCCTGAACGGCAACATGATCTATCTCCACCATTATTTCGGGGCCTCGAACTCAGGAGTGCTGAATGAAACCATCGCTTTTTTCGCTGCATACCAACGCTTCGACGACGGCGATTTCAAGACTCCGAAAACCTATCCATACTGTTCGAACACTTCCTGCTACGGAAAGCATACCTGTTATTGGGGAGTGATAAAATTGTTCAAAGGAATTTCGTTCATCCCCAAAAGCCAAAGGACCCAAGAAGCGCAGCAATTGATCGAAAAGTGCATCGAGTTCGCCCTGCGCCACGAGGTGTGCTTCAGCTCTCATAAGCAAGACGCATTCCTTCACCGGGATATTGGCAGATTGACATTTCCCAACTTCTACAAAAGTGACTTCCTCGAAATCTTGTGGCTGCTGGCAAGAGAAGAAGTGCGCGACAGAAAAATGTCGCGCTCCCTCGAGTTGCTGCAATCCAGGATGAAGGACGGCGGTACCTGGGAACTCGAGAAACCCATGAACATCATCGTCCCGATCGGTCGAAAGGACTGCGCCAATGCCTTCATCACGGAAAGAGCAACCGGCGTGCTCGATTACTATAAACGCTGATCTTTGACCTGGTGATGATGACCCAAAAGAGTATAGCTCTGTTCGAGCAGATAAAGGCTCAAAGGCGCCTCAGCGAGGGGGTCATCGAGGCGGTGAAGCCGCTCATCCAGGAAGCCTACTTCCCAGATCGTCCCCTCGCGGAGATCCAATGTGGGGATATGAGTTCTTTCAACCGCGGCACGAACAACGATCTGGCGCCCGATGTGGACCTGATCTTCCTCGACGTCCCAAACGATGAATCGAGGGGATACAAAGATTGGACTCCGATCGGGGCCCGCGAGTTGACCGGAAGGAAAGACGGGTTTACTACACTCGAGGAAATAGAAGGCCACGATCCCCGTCTGACGGCATTGGTCCCCAGGCTGCTGAGGACCCTGGAAACCCATTTCCACATGCCGATTGGCAGCGCCCGCTTCGAGTATTTGCGCACCTGGGTGGGCTACCCTGGCCTGGTATTCGATATTGCCTTGCCGCACCCGGCGTATGGCGAAATCTCGTTCGATATCAATCTTGCCTACACATCCAACCATTACGGTTTGGAACATAACCGGCGTTTCATCCGCTACTTCGAGCGCACCGTCGCCGAACTTGGGCCGGAGGCCGCGGTGCAGTTGATCGAAGACATCCGCCTGGTCAAACAGAAGGGCAAAGACAACGCCCGCGATGCCGAGGGCTGGATTGACCGCTCCAGGAAGTTGTTCGGTTTCATCGTCGAGGGGCTGTTCTGCCAGCGTTTCCCGCCCTATTCCTATGCTGAATTGATGGAGCAAATTCTGGACCATGAATGGGCGCCGGATGTCGAATTGAAGGATCACTGGGTCGGCGATCAGATCAACCAGATCATCAACGCCGGTTTCAGTTTCAGCGAGCTATTGCATAATATGGCGCGCGAAAATTACTCCCTGCCCAAAGGCGCCTGGGAGAACCTTCTGCAAATAGCCAGGGAGTATAATTCAACACTGTAGATGAGACACCGATTTCTTGGACACGGATACTTCGGCTTCGCTCAGTACAAGTTTCACGGATAATCACGGATGAAAAATATCAAACATCCGTGCAATCCGTGTTGATCCGGGTACAGAATCTCGATTAACTGGTGATTGCCCACAAGTGGATGAGAAGAGGAAAAGCTCTGCCAACTGTGGTAAGGTTTGTTAGCCCACAAACCAAACGCAGGAGGCAGAGCCATGTTGAATATACCGCTGAAGGAAATCATCGCCAAGATGCCAGTTGCCGAGTTGGAACAGACGATGAGCGACTTTCTTTTGCCTGTCACAGAGTTGCTGCCGGAAGAACGCTTGCGGCGAGTAGTGCCAGAAGCGGTACGCGGCATTCTGGCACAGGAGACACCAGTAATTGCCGCGATGGCGCAAAGCACACCGCGGCAGGAGAGGAGTTGCTATGCGGGGGCGAAACGCATCTATCGGTTCGTGTGGAATGAGCGGTTCAATCATCATCGGCTTTTCAAAGGTCTATACCGGGTCGCCCAACGGACAGTAGCGGGAGAGAATCCAGAGCGTCTCGTGGTGGCAGTGGACCCGGTGAACTTCGAGAAGCCATACACGAAAAAGCTGGAGGGGGTAAGTACTGTGCGCAAGAGTACGCCGCCAGATTTGAAAGGTGAAGCCCGTTTGGCGCATGGTTATCCGGCGATCACGGCCACGGTGGTCAACACGGTCGTGCCGGCCACATCGTATGCGAACTGGTTTTCGTACAAAACAGCCGACTTCATCAGTGAGAACCGTGAGATTCAACGTGCGATCCGTACCACGCGCTGGGTCTTTCCGGGCCGAAAGCTGCGTTTTGTGATGGATTCTGGTGGAGACGACCAGAAAAACTTCGCTTTTTTGGAACCCGATGAGTTCATCATCACTGCGAAACACATGAACCGCATGGTGGAAGTGTACAACCCCCGCCTAGACCGTTGGGAGACCGAGCATCTGCAAGACCTGGTTGACTGTGTTCCTTGGCAGGTCACCTATCAGGTTGCCTTCCACCATGCCGGGCGCACTCGCCTCGCCAACCTCAAAATGGGCTGGTTCCTTGTCCGGCTACCGGAAACCCACCAGCAACTGTGGGTTCTGGTGGCCGAAGACGATCTGCATCCCAACACGCTCACTTTGCTGACCAACATCCCCATCCTCGCTGTGACCATCGCTCAAGAGGTCTACTCCGATTGGCGACTGCGCGGCCGCATTGAGCATGGCTATCGCTTTGACCAGGAGCAAGGCTTGGATGTCGAAGACCTGCGTGTCCATACTGTCGAGCGCATGCGCCGCATTTTTGCCTTGGTCCTCTTGGCCGCTCAGTACGTTTTCTCCCTGGCAAAGCACTGGCCACCCAAAGCCGTGCTGTGGCTACGAAAACTCGGCGGCAAATTCGGCTTGAAAACCGATCGGGATGGCCCCTACATCCTACTGCGTGGCCTGAGCGCTGTTTGGCAATGCGCAACAACTATCTCTTGGTTAGCTGTCCAACCTTTCCCCCACCACCTCTTTCAGCCACCCTAGACGATGTGGGCAATCACCAGTATATGTCCTGTTTTATTCTTGAAAAACCTGGGTAGTAACTCGCCTGATGAGGTCCAGCGGGAGTCTTTGGTGCTGAGGAGAGGGGCTGTTGGATTCGAGGGTTTCTATGAGCATCTGTACTCCTCGAACGCCCGACTGGAACAGATGTTGATCTATGGTGGTGAGATGAGTATATTCACTGTCGCGAACCCCATCGAAACCGATTACTGACAACTCATCGGGAACTTTCACTCCGGCCTCTTTGGCTGCATCCAATACGCCGATGGCCTGGATGTCGTTCCCTGCAAATATGGCGGTGGGGGGATTATCCAGAGCGAGTAAATGCCTTGCCATCTTCGCGGCATTCTCCCGACCTCGTTCACCTGAAATATGGTAGGCCGGATCGAATGGGATACCGCTATCTTCCAAAGCTTTTCGATACCCTTGATAGCGAAAACGCGCCGATGGGTGGAAAGGCGTTTCCAGGAGATCACTCAGGAAACCAATTTTGCGATGTCCCAGATCTATCAGGTGTTGAGTGGCTAACATCCCCCCTTTGACATCATCGGTAAGGATACAACTAAGTCGAGAGTGGTAAGCATCAATGAGCACTGTAGGAATCTCGGCAAGCGCAAGGCGTTCCGCCTGGGCATCATTGGGTGGAAGGGAGATGATCAGAATACCATCAACCAGATTGTTGCGGGGCAGGTCTTTGAAGTAAGCGTCTCTCTCGGATGGGCTACCTACGCTGAATAGCACCATGTGGTATTCCGTTTCAGCCAGGGCATGTTGAACCCCTCTCAGACGTTCGACGTAGGACGGCATCGTAAGAAAGGGAAGGATCACACCCACAGTAAGGGTACGTCCTGTAGACAGTTGTCGAGCAATTGGGTTGGGGGTGAAATCTAACTCTTCGATAGCCGCCAGAACTGCCTGGCGCGTCTCCTTGCTGACTGAAGTGCTGTTGTTCAGAACGCGTGAAACCGTGGCAATCCCCACACTGGCGCGTTTTGCAACATCTCGGATGGTTGGCAACGGAAATCTCCTCGAGTACTTGCTTCATTATCTGGAACCGGTTCCAATCCTAGCCTAGCATACATTTTCGAGCCTGTCAATCGAACAAGGCATATCTGTTGCTGTCATACGATAATCAGTAGATTACAAAAAAGATCAATAGTCCGTCCCCGGGCGACCCGAGGCCTGCACTGAGCTTAGCCGAAGGGACGGGTCTTCGGTCCTATTTTCGTGAAGTACTGATAATAGACGTGCGAACGGCGGTCATCAAATTGTTGACAAGATTAATCGAAGCGAGTATAAGCAGATGAATTCTTTCTACTTGTAAAGGCCTTAATTGTGAAAGTTCTCTCTGTTAGTGATGTCATCGTTCCCCTGATATACAGTTCTGGTATAAAAGAAAAATACGGCAACGTTGATTTGGTCATTGCTTGTGGTGATTTGCCTTATTACTATCAAGAATATATTATCAGTTTGCTCAATCGCCCTCTCTTCTTCGTGCGAGGCAATCATGACCCATGGATAGAGTATGGCGAGGGGGGCGATCGAACGTATCCTCATGGGGGGATTGACCTTCATCGCCGGACTGTTCACTTTCAGGGGCTGTTGCTAGCGGGCATCGAGGGCAGTGAGCGCTATAAGCGCAGCGGGCAATTTCAATATACTCAATCCGAGATGTGGCGACATGTTTTCTCTTTGATACCCGGATTGTTATACAATCGTATTCGCTATGGGAGATTTTTGGATATCTTCGTAACCCATGCGCCGCCGTGGGGTATCCATGATAAGGCAGATCGAGTTCACCGCGGCATCAAGGCTTTTCGTTGGCTACTCAGCATCTTCCAACCCGGTTATCATTTTCATGGGCATATCCATATCTATCAGCCAGATACGACCACAGAGACGATCTTCAAGAGAGCACGGGTGATTAATACGTATGGGGCGCGAGAGACAAGGCTGATATTGGAAAAAGAATAAAGCGAGTCTACTGAAAAAACTACGAGTTTTTCAGTGAACTCATAATGTTCATCTATCGGCAAATCAGGAGGGGGATTCGAGTTTGACGAAGGACTTCATCCACAACGCTGCCGAGAGCGACTTCAACCACCGGGCTGGATTTATAGCCCCCCATCAGGATAAAGTCACAGCCATAGGTTTGGGCGGTAGTCAAGATGATCTCGCTGCGCTTGCCCAATCTGTGGCGGATGAAATTGGCGCGAAGTTCATGTTTCGAGATGTACTTTCGAGCATGTTCGAATATTTCATCAGCGTTGATTTCTTCGTGCTCGATGATAAGAACGCTCAGTTGAATATCCCATTTTGCCGCCAGATAAGTAGCCAGGTATAGGGCCTCGTTCGATTTTGGCGTGCCATTATAGGCCAGCAGTGCGTGAGTAAGATCAGAGACTTTATCTGTGACAGCCAGGATCGGGCGCGGGCAACGCCGAATCATCGTATGCAAGCCAGAGCCAAGTCTGGCGATAGGATGGTCGCCTGGGGGATAGGTGACTTTCGTGACGATGAGATCGGTCCAGTGGGATCTCGCGCAGATGATGCGGGCGATGGATCCCGATTCGATTGCCATGCGCCCCAGGATGCCCGCCGATCTACATCGTTCATCGAATTCAGTTACGAGGCGCCTGGTTTCTTGAGCATCGGCTTCACTTTTCGTATTGACAATGTGTAATCCCCGCAATTGGCCTGATTCACGAAGGGCAACGACGAAGGCTTGTTCCAAAGCCTGCCAGTCTTTGTCGGTGGGGCTTACCGAAACCAGGAGATTGGCGAGCAGGCTGCGCTCATGGCGGCGCTGTAGTGCTTCTTCACGCCAGGCTCCAGGCGGGGGACCTGATTCCAGGGCATCCGGCATGACGAAATCATACGCCCTTGAGGTCAGGCGCGCGATCGTTTGTGCAAGCTCAGGGCTGAAGCGAATCTCCAGGTCGGCCGCGGCAGCTTCGGTCTCGATACGCCAACCCAGAGCTTCTTCCAATTTTGCGCGATGTCTCGAGATCCACAAATAAAGGTCAGTTTCAGTTCGCTCAGGGAAATGTCTCAGAATGCCCCGCTCTCGGATAATCTGAACGACGGGGGAATAGATGACATCATGCCAATGCTCTACAGCCTCAGAATAGGGAATGCTGCGCTTTTCATCCATGCCCATAAAATAGCGATGGACTTCGATGTGTTCCAAGAGAATTGGGTATTGGCCAGGGTTGGTCACTGTCAAGTCGGTATCGGGGCGGAGGAGGTCTAATTGGGTCTGCTCGAGGAATTCGGTCTGTTCAGCTTTGATAATCAGGTCATCTGGCGCGGTGTCGGGCGTGATGTTGACCCGGGTACGCATCTCAGTGACATAAGCCTGGATGCTGGTCGCGCCGAGTTGACGAGCTACCGAGACGCGATGGTTGCCGTCGAGGACGAAATACGCCTCGCCGATCTGGTACACGATGATGGGGGGGAGTCCGGTCAGTCCGCCGGTTTGCGCCATGACGCGCGCCCAACGTTGCTGGGTGCTATCATACAAAGGTAAGAAGTCGCGTGAGAAATCCGTATAGCGTCCCACGCTGCCTACGATGGCATCGAGTGGAATCTCGCGCAACACCTTTCTGCCGCTTTCCATGGCGCGCAATTTTTGGCGCACTTCTTCGTAGGAGAGCAATTCAGTGGATTTTCCTGTGATACGCGCCAGGATCCCCTGTATGGATGCTTTGCGGCGCGCTTCTCTAAAATCATTCAGCGCGCTGATGTATAGGTCCTGTTTCGTCATTTTTATCTCTTGATTTCGATGAACATGTACTCGCCATCCTCGAAGATCATTTGGTAGTTGCCGGCTTCTAACTCCTCAGCAATATCCTTCAATACCTGTTCGTCGGCGCGATCTACGAATACGAGCATCAGCCGCGCTTCGGGGTGGTTTTCGATCACCTGATGGTAGAGATCGTGGTTGGCGAAATTGTCTATATCAATTCTCATATTCTCGAGGCCAGGCAGATACTGGATAGGGTAATTGGTCATAATCGACTCGTAGCGCCCAATCTCATCGAAATAGGCGTAGATGCGACGGTTGACGCTGCTGAGCAATATGTCCTTTTGTTGTTCGACTTGATGAGTAATGAGGCTTGTATCCGTGATGAATATGCCGGCGACGATCATGGCGAGGAGGATCATGATCGCAAAGATATATAGTTTCAGATGTTCGACCTTTACCCAAGCGATGAATCTCTCGCCAAACTCGAGTAGTTTATGTGCGCTCATCCCGCTCGCCAACCCCAGAAGAGGAAAGGCGATCGCCAGATTCCTGGTGAACGTGCTGAAGGCAAAAGCCCAGATCAGCGAATACGGAATCAGAATCGTGAGGACGATCCAGATGACGGCGCTATCCAAAAACGGCAGCATGAGGATAACGAACAGGTACAGAACAACATATTCTTCTAACAGCCCGGTCGCCCTCATGAACCGCTCGACCAGAGTCCTCCCTTGATGCCGTTCTCCCATCAGATAGGAAACATTCGAGTCATTACCTCCAACCAGGATCCAATATTCGTTCCAAAGGTACCAGGGCATGATAATCAATAAACTAATCAAAAATCGTTTGGCGATGATGAGATATTTTTCTTTTCGACCGAGTTGATCTAGTTTCTTGACGATCAGGAAATAAGCCAGGACGGGGAAAGCCACGAAGACGACCAAACCATTGGGTTTCGTCAGCGCAGCTCCAGCAGCGAAGATTGCTCCTAGTTGAACATAGTCTAGCTGATTCTTCGGATTGACGCTATTCTTCGCTTTGAGGAGCGTGTAGATCGGTACGAATGCGAAGAAGGCTAGGGCGACATCAACATAGCCGGAGCTGATATACTCGCCCAGGAATTTTTTGATGATCATCCGCGTCGCAAGTACACCGATGAAATAGCCCATATTTTTGTATTCCATCCCTAAGTCGAATAAGGACAACAAGATGAACAGATTGAAGAGCGGCATGATGCTCTTGGCAAAGAATTGTATCTGCATGCCTCGAAGGAAAGCATAGGAAACCGCATAATTGGTGGGAATAAGCTGGGCGTAACGGCTGGTTTTCGTTGGGATAGACCCGGCAAACCACTCAGTCGCCCAATGGTTCCATGAAACGACGGCATCCCATTGGGTGAACACTGTTCCGAAATTCGTGTACCACACTTTGAATGCCCACCAGATGCTCGATGCAGCCAGGATGGCGAACACAATGCCGAGAATCTCTACAACCGTTCGAGCAAAATCGCGCTGGTCATCTTTTATTTGGAAGATATTCAGTGAGCAGAGATAATCAGCTATTTGGGATTTTTTCCCCGATGTGATCCGCCCCACCGATTGGGCCAGGGGAGCAGCATACCACCTGATGAGTAGGACTAGTTCGATGAGGAAGATGCCATAGAATGTGTAGGATATGTGGATGCCGATGGCAGCAATGGCAAAGACGATCAAGTGATTGGCGATCAGGCTTAGCGCAAAGGAAAAAATCAGATCTTGAATAAAACCTCGCCTGATGTCGAAAGCTTTCAAGATCAATATGCCAGGGAGAAGAGTGATTTGTAGAACAGACAATAAACCAAGGAAGAACAACATGATCTTTTCTTTCTGGTAGCTCCTCAACCTAAGTCGTGGGTTGCTGAAAAAAGGGTGTGCGTGGGGGCGTACGCCCCCACGCACACCCTTTTTTCGGGTTTCCTCGCTACGATGGCTTTGACCAAGTAATTATGATTTGGTGTGGATATAATCTAAAGCCCAATAGATAGCACAGGGTCCATAGAGGGGAATATATTTTCTCTGGACAAACTTGAAGTTCGCGCGAGTGATTCTCTCATGGATTTTTCTCGCATCGAGTAAATGATAATCGCCTTCGAAACCCGACAGCTTGCGGCCAAATCTGTAGAGGAGGTTTTCCGTCGGCAGCGTCACCAACAGGTGGGCGTCGGGTTTCGAGACTCGGCGAAATTCATTCAATATCGAGCTGATATCCTGGATATGCTCCAATACTTCTCCGCAGATGATCACTTCGATTGACGCATCTTCTATCTTCGTTTTCATCGAATCCGGAGGAAGCAACTCCACATTTTTCAGGTCATAGGCAGCGATCAACATCTCGGCGGGCTTCAGCACCAGATCAACTCCATAGACCGTCTGGAAGGCCGCGCTTGCCGCCTGGAATAAGATTCCGACGCCGCAGCCATAGTCGAGCGCAGCCCCAAATGGGTTCTTGTAGATATTCAACCACTCGATCAACGTCCTGATACGGCGGTTTGCCATCCAACGCATCAGCGGGTTTTTGTGCAGATAAGAGGGGATGGCCATTTCTGCAGCTTCCTCCTCTGATAGGTATGACGCCATCTCGAGGAGGAGGCTTTTCGGTATTATTTCCATGGATAGGACTCCGCATGAACAGGCTTACGAATTCTTATCATCGGGGAAATATTCACTGCGTTCGAAGCGTAACTGCGCGATTTGCTCCGATACCAGCCCCACCATAAAAACGACCACCGACACCGTCATCAACATCGCCGAGGTTGGGCCATAGGGCGCGCCCAGGATCAGGACTTTGAACAGCCCATACAGAAAACCCGTCAGGAACATCAATCCGCTCACAGGGATGAATATCTTCAAGGGCGAATAGAATGTTGCGATTCGCAGGATGATGATCAGGAAACGCAGCCCATCTTTCAACAGCCTGATATTGCTTTTGCCAGTTCTCCGCTTCCCCTTGATGGGAACATAGGCCAGGCTGCGCCCTGATCGCAAAGTGGCTAAAGTGATGGTCGTGGGGTATGAGAAACGATTGGGTAGAAGGTACACGAACCCGCGCGCCACATCGGCTTTGATCGCTCGGAACCCCGATGTCAAATCCTTGATTTTTTGCCCGCTCACATAAGAGGCCAGCCAGTTATAGATCGTGTTGGCAAAATCCCGATGAATATCGGTATCCGAATCGGCCGTGCGCGCCCCCACGACCATATCGTATGAGCCGATCAGTTCGAGTAGACGGGGAATATCTTCTGGGGGATGTTGTCCATCCGCATCGAGCATGACGAGAATCTTCCCTTGGGCGTGGCGGATACCCGTTTTTATGGCAGCCCCGTTCCCGAGGTTATAAGGATGGCAAATCACCCTGGCGCCGGATTCTTTGGCTCGCGCCGCGGTTTCATCATCCGAGCCGTCATTGATCACCAGGATTTCATAAACGCTTCCTTTCAGGGCTTCCTGAATCTTGTGAAGCACTGTGGATATATTTCGTCCCTCATTGAATGCAGGGAGAATAACCGAAACCTCGGGAAGTGGATTGAGCATAACGCAAGTATAGCCCAAGTTATTCCTCAGGCCAAGTTCGGCTGATAAACTCATCCTCGAGCATTCTGCAATTCTCGCCTGCGCAAGCATAAAAATCAGATAACCACTCCGACAATGCCTCTAATAGTTCGGGGTCTGTTTGGTCAGCGATATTTTCCAATTGAGCAGGGTCATTTTCCAGATCATAGAACTCGATAAACCCTTCGCTATACTCTACGAAAAGGAATTCGGCGGTTCGCACACCCAGATATTCTGGTTCGATAACACCGCTTTCATCTAACTCATGCCCAAAAAATTCGAGGGGCATGGCCTGCCTCCATTCATCAAGCGGCGGTTTATTCTCTCCAAAGAGGGGCGCCAGGGAGCGACCATCCACATAATCTGGTGGGATCACTCCCGCAAGTTCGGCAATCGTGGGAGCAAAGTCTATGTTTCCAGTCAGGTAATCATCCACAGATACCCCAGCAGGAATCCCCGGCCCACGGATGACGAAGGGCACCAATATATCTTCTTCGTATGGGTGAGCTTTGCCTGGTTTCATGCGATGCTGGCCGAGATGGAAACCATTGTCCGACGTAAATATGATGTACGTGTTTTCCAGGAGGCCAAGTTCTTCGAGCGTTGCGATCAGCATTTCGATCATTTCGTCCACGGCCTGCATACTCTGGACGCGCAGACGATAGACATCATCAATATCCCGGATTTCTTCTTCAGTTAGCTGTGGGTCATAACGGATGCCGCTTGGCTTATCGCTCACATCATCTTCGTTGAACGAGGCGGTTCTTGGAGCCTGAATATCTGGGAAATCACCCGCATGACGGGGAGCAGGAGTATAGGGTTCGTGAGGGGCGAAAGTCGAAACGAATAAGAAGAAAGGCCTGGTGTCCTCTAGCGAGGCTCGAATGAACCGATCCGCCTTTTGGGCAAGCACATCGGTCATATAATCTTCTGGATCTTCTTGATATTCAATGAGCGTTCCATTCTCGTTCAAGGTGTAGCCAAAACCGTGATAGGGTTTTCCTTTCGCTGGACTATACCACTCTGTCCAGCCAGGGGGCGTATAAGTTTTATTCTTGGGGAAGGGGTAGGCATTGAGGTATTTCCCGATGAGGCCAGTGCGATAACCAGCCGCGTCGAGCCAGGTGGCTATTGTCGAAGCTTCTTCTCCAGAGCGGTTGAACTTCTGAAAACTGCCCGCGGGAGGCGTGTTCATAAAAACCTGATGGTTGTGGGTATATTGCCCGCGTAAAAACGTGACCCTGGATGGACAGCACAGCGATGTAGGTGTAAAAAACCGTTGGAGGGATACTCCCTGCTCCACCAGGAGATCATTGTACCGGGGCATATAGTCCGTGGTTCTCAAGGCAGCATCCAAATCATCTGTCAGGATGAACAGGATATTGGGGCGTTCGATGTCGGGAACCACGATCACATCCGCGGCGGCGGTTAGCGAGATACCCTTTTCATCCGCGGAGCGGAGTAAGGATGTCGGCAATGAGATGGAACAACTTATCAGGATCAAAGCCAGCGCCCCAGCGACGATATAGAGCAATCCGAGCCGGTTGAGAGAGTTTTCGTTGGGCATATCCTATCCTCCAGGTTTTTTGATGAGCTAAACGTATTATAGTTGTAACTGCTCAGCCATCGAACGGATTAGCCCGAAAAAAGGGTGTGCGCAGGGGGCTACGCCCCCTGCGCACACCCTTTTTTCGGGAATTTCTCCGTTTGGCTGAGTAGTTACTTATAGTTTAGCTTATTTCCCCCGAAAAGATTCACCTATACTCATCCACATCATCGAAAGTCTGGTAAACTTCCTGAAGCACTGTTCTGGAGGCCATCATGCAACCCGTACTCACCGTAAACCTGACCACCCGCGCGATTGGCGCATTTGATCCACCCCTCGATTGGATACACGAGTACCTGGGCGGCTCGTCACTGGCCGCCCGTCTGCTATATGACCACTTGACCCCCGACCTCGACCCGCTCTCGCCTGAAGCCCCTCTGCTCTTCCTCGCCGGCCCGCTGACCGGCACGGCCGGACCGGCGGTGGGACGCTTCGTGGTCTGCGGCAAATCCCCGGCGACAGGGCTGTGGGCTGAATCGCACTGCGGCGGATTTTGGGGGCCGGAGCTGCGCAAGGCTGGCTTCGATGGTCTGTGGGTCACAGGGCGCGCGGAGGAACCAGTCTATCTTTGGGTGCAGGAAGGGGAGGTCGAACTTCGGGTGGCGGCACACCTTTGGGGACTCGAAACCACCCAAACCCAAGCCAGGATCATCCAGGAGCTTGGGGGGCAGAGGTCGCCGCGGGTGGCGGTCATCGGCCCGGCAGGGGAGTCCCAGATTCTCTTCGCTTCGATCCTCTGCGATCACGGCCGCGCCGCCGGGCGCACCGGGATGGGGGCTGTCATGGGGTCGAAAAATCTCAAAGCCGTAGCCGTGCGCGGGAACGGAAAAATCCCCGTGGCGGATGAAGTGTTTGCCAGACTGCGCTCGGAGGCCAACCGCGCCCTGCGGGAGGATAATTTCACCGCTGTGGCGCGTGAATTGGGCACGGCGGCCATGGCCGACTACGCCGACTATCTGGGCGAGATGCCCAAGAAATATTTCAGCGCCGGGGTTTTCGACGGCGCCTGGAACGTCAGCGGCTCGACCATGGCCGATACGATCCTCACCGGGGTGAGCGCCTGCCATGGCTGCGTGATCGCCTGCGGGCGGGTGGTGCGCCTGTCGGGGGAAGAAGAACAACGTAAAGGCCCCGAATACGAGACCATTGTCGGTTTTGGCCCCAATTTGATGATCGCCGACCTGCCCTTCATCGCTCGCATGGGCGGGCTGTGCGACAGCTACGGCATGGATGTCATCAGCCTGAGCAACACGTTGGGCCTGGCCTTCGCGCTGTTCGAAGATGGGCTGATCGGCGAAGCAGACACCGGCGGCCTGACTCTGTGTTGGGGCGATACCGCGGCGGTCGAAGAGTTGGTGCACCGGACTGCACGGCGGGAGGGGTTCGGCGGTTGGCTGGCCGAAGGGTCGCGCGCCCTGGCGCGGCGCTTTGGGGCCGAGGCGCGGGCTGTGCAAGTCAACGGTCTGGAAGCGCCATATCATGACCCGCGCGGCGCTTCTGGGATGGCCCTTTCGTACGCCACGTCGCCGCGCGGCGCCTGCCACAACCAATCCGATTATTTCTTGCCCGATCTCTTCGGCCACACCGAGGAACGTCTGGGCATGGCTCATTTCGAGCGACAAGCCGGAGCCGAAAAATCTGCCAACGTGGTCATCCATCAAAATTGGCGCACGATCTTCGACGCCCTGGTGATGTGCTTCTTCGCCAACGTCCCGCCGGGAACGGTGCTGGATTTGGTCAACGCGGCCGCCGGGGAGGATTATGCTCTCGAGGATTTGCTGCGCATTGGAGAACGCGCCTGGAATCTGAAGCGGCTGATCAACCGACGGTTGGGGTTGGTTGCCGCAAATGATGTTCTACCTGCCCCCCTGCGTGATCCTTATCCTGATGGCGGCTCGGCGGGCTACGTCATCCCCTTCGAGGAGATGCTGGCGGCCTATTACCAGGCTCGCGGCTGGCATCCGAAAACTGGGATGCCCACAACGGAGAAAATGAGTGAATTGAGCCTGGATTGGGTAGAAGGGACAGGGGGTCAGGTGTACCGAAAAAGTCGCGAACATCTCGAGAGTGATATAATCGGTAGATCACGAAGATAGGATCAAAGACCCGTCCCTTCGGCTAAGCTCAGTGCAGGCCTCGGGTCGCCCGGGGACGGGCTTTTGATCTTTTTCGTGAAGTACTGATAATTTCCAAAATTTGGATTTCCAGGAGTACCTCTTGACAGATAAACGCTTCGAAAAACTTGCCAAAATACTCGTTGGGCACTCGGCGAATATCCAGCCCGGCGATCGCGTTCTGATCGAGGCCACAACCGCTGCGGAACCGCTCGTGCGGGAATTGTATGCCCAAATTCTCGACCATGGCGGACATCCTCACATGCAGCTAGCGCTTCCCGACCAGGAAGAGCTTTTCTATTCACATGCCAGTGATGAACAATTGGATTTTGTCTCCACCTTCCGCAAACTGGCCTACGACAGATTCGAGTCTCGCATCCGCATCCACTCCGAGACGAATCCCCAGGCGCTGACGGCAGTCGCTCCATCCAGACAGGCGCGCAGGCAAAAGGCCCTGGCGCCCATTCTGCGCGCCCAAATGCGGCGCGGCGCAGCAAAGACCTTCAAGTGGGTGACAACCCTCTACCCCACCGAGGCCTATGCCAGAGAGGCCGGCATGGATTATGAGGCGTACAAAGATTTCGTCTTCCGCGCCTGTTTTGCTGACGAAGAAACCGAAGACCCGGTGGCTTCCTGGAAAGTATTCGAGACCAGACAGCAAGACATCATCAATCGCATCGAGGGCGGCGATAAAGTGGAATTGCATGGTCCCAACGTCGAACTGGCGCTTTCCATCCGGGGACGAAAATTCAAGAACTCTTTCGGGAGACGCAATATGCCCGATGGAGAAATCTTTACCGGCCCGGTGGAAAATTCTGTCAACGGTTGGGTGCGCTTCACGTATCCTGCCATTACGGGTGGTCGCGTGGTCGAAGATGTCGAGCTGACCTTCGAGCGTGGAAAAGTCGTCGGGGCGAAGGCCAGGAAGAACCAGGATTTCCTCCTGGAAATGCTGGAGAGCGACAGGGGCGCGCGCTACGTCGGTGAATTCGCCATCGGCACCAACTTCCAGATAGACCGCTTCATCGGGCAAATCCTCTTCGACGAGAAAATCGGCGGCACTTTCCATCTAGCGTTAGGAGCTGGATACCCCGAAACCGGCAGCCTGAACAAGAGCGCCATCCACTGGGATATGATCTGCGATCTGCGCCAGGATTCGGTGATTATGGCGGATGGGGAGTTGGTTTATAAGAATGGGGGTTTCGTGATCTAATTCGTAACTACGATCTCCAAAAACCGCGGCGGACGGAACGGATTTCCGCCGCGGTGATGAAGGCATCTCCATCCACTTCGTAGACGAGTTTTTCCACTTCAGGGACCTGTTTACGGCGCACATTGCAGTTCAGCATCGTCACCATACCATCTTTTCCCCTGGCAGGCACTTCGGTCACGGCAAAACCATCGGCGCGCAAACGATCGCCGATAGCATACCCATAGCTGGGGCTGATGATTTGAAGGTGGATGAAACCAATCGCTAAGCGGTCCTCGATATAAATTCCCACCACATTTCCAGTAGCGAAACCGGCTGCGTAGCCGATGATATTGAGCGGGTTATTCAAATTGCTGAGCACCGAGGTGATGGCGATGACGAAAATCGCCGACTGCATAAAACCCAATACCCAGGCAATCATCTTGCGGCCGCGCATAACGAATAAAACTCGCAAGGTATCGAAGGTCATATCGGCGACGCGCAGCCCAAAGATCAGCAGCGCGCCTGACAAAGCTTGAATAGATAGATCGAGTTCCATGACTTTCTCCTAGATTGACAATTCGGAGAGCGGCCAGGTTGGCAAAGCATCCATGTCCAACCCATCACGCTGGCCTGCCCCGAAGCGATAACAACCCGCGCCGGCGATCATGGCTGCGTTGTCGGTGCATAGACTTAACGGGGGAATATGAACCGGCAGCCTGGATTCCGCCCAGAACCGCTCCCGTAGAGCCTTATTCGCCGAAACGCCGCCAACAACAAGGATTTCTTTGGCATCGAACTCCCTTGCCGCTTCCAAAGTTTTCCCTACCAATACTTCGACCACAGAGGCTTGAAAGCTGGCAGCCAGGTCGGCTACAGGGAGGCCTTCCACGTTCGTATCCGCTTCTAATGCGCGCACTGTTCGCAAGACGGCGGTTTTCAAGCCACTAAAGGAAAAATCCCAGCTTCCGGGCAGCCAGGGGCGGGGAAACTTCACCGCCTGAGGATTCCCCTCCTCCGCGGCTCGTTGGATGGCTGGCCCACCAGGATAAGATAATCCGATCAAACGGGCGATCTTGTCGAAAGCTTCCCCAGCCGCGTCGTCGAGAGTGCCGCCCAAACGTCGGTATCGGCAGTGATCTTCCATGAGGATCAATTCAGTATGACCCCCGGAAACGATCAATGCCATCAGTGGACAGCGCGGCTCTGGAGGCAGGTCTCCGCTAAATTCGTGCAGCCAGGCCGAATACAGGTGTCCCTCGAGGTGATTGATCCCCAAAATTGGCAAGCCGCTCCCCAAAGAAAGGCCCTTAGCAGCATTGATCCCCACGACCAACGAGCCTGGCAATCCCGGCCCGCGCGTCACCGCGACGGCATCCACCTCTTTCAAGTCCATGTGAGCTTCCCGAAGGGCTGCCTCGATGATGGGGTAGATATTGAGGATGTGCTGGCGCGAGGCTGCCTCGGGGAACACGCCGCCAAATTGGGCATGGAGGTCCACCTGAGAAGCCACAACGCTCGAAAAGATCTTGCGCCCGTCTTCTACCACTGCAGCGGCCGTCTCGTCACACGAAGTCTCGATTCCCAGAACTCTAATGGTTTCCATGACCTACCGGCAAGACAAGATCCATGGGAAAATCAGCCAATACTTCTATCTTACCGTCCAGGTTCACCCAAACGGTATCCTCGAGACGGCAGCCCATGCCCTTATCGGGATAGTAGAGTCCCGGCTCGATGGTCACAACCGCCCCAGGGTGGAGAACATCATCCTGCGTGGCGGTGCTTCCCGACCAGGGTCGCTCGTGGACGTGCAATCCCAGGCCGTGTCCCAGGCTGTGGACATACCCCTCCTGGAGGGTGGCATCCTCTTTGATCGTTGGATGCCCCCGGGCTTCGAAGAGTTCACAAGCTCGCTTCTGATAATCTTTGAAGAGCGCGCCCACTTCGAGTTCAGCCATGATCTGATGATACACCTCGAAGACATCCTCATACAAAGCCTGGGCCTGTTCAGGCGCAAATCCCAGGCACCAGGTGCGGGTGAAATCGTAATGATAGCCTCCGCCGGCTTCACAGGGGAAGATATCGAAGATAATCGTATGACCAAGGCGCAGTAAATCATCTGCGTTTCCTGAACTGTGCGGCACGCCGGCATCACGCCCAATGGCGAAGATCACGCCTTCGGGGTTTTCCGCGCCCTCCATCGCCAGCCATAGATTGATGCGCCGCTTGACATCCCCGATCTTCAGCGCCTCTCCTGTTCTATCTACCAGGAATCCATTCTTCGCCTGATGGGAGGTCAGGAAGTCAGCCACATTGCCAACCACCGTCGTCGTGATCTTGCCCATCTGGCGCATGTGCTCGATCTCGGACTCGTCTTTGGTAGCCATGGCTTCCAACAACATCGAGTCGCGCGCGGTTTCCCCCACGATCTCCAGATCAGGCATCAATTCTCTCAAAGCCGAAAACACCGCGTACCCGGCGCCAACGTCTATTTTGCCATAGATAGCCATGCGGCCAGATGTGATGCTCTGCTCCGTCAGCATCTTCTGGTATCGCAAGGCCAGCGCCTTGACTGTATCCCCCTCTGCTTGCTTGAGCAAGTCCTCGAATCCATATTCAGCCAGGTTCTTGGTTCGTAAGCCTGTGGCAGCGGCTTCATCACGTTCCATGGGGTTGTAGTACAAGAGAGGATCGCCCCCGCAGGGCTTGATCAAATCCGCGCTGGTCATGTGCCTGCCTCCGGTCAGATAAACCATGGCAGGGTTGTGCTGCGCCGGCCCGGTCACCAGGATGGCGTCCAGGTTGCGTGTTTTCATTAAACGATCGAGATCAGATTTCATAATTGTTCACCTTCCTTCGCGTTTGTTGATATTTCTTATGCCTTTGAGGAAAATCTCATCTTGCTCAGACAGGACAGTTCGGGGGTCGAACACTGCCAGGCCATCCTGGATGCGGCCAATGATCGGAGGATCATTCTGGCGTAGCTGTTTCAAGAAGCGATCAGGATGAGGAAGATCGAGGGCAAGCAGGAAAGTCGGGATGGATTCTCTGGGAAGACTGCCGCCCCCCACGGTTGATTGGCCGGGAATCACTTTCCCGAACTCGAGGCTGGTTGCCCAACCCTGGGCGCGGGCTTGCATTTCAGCCTGAGGCGCGGAAATCATCCGCCAGATGGGAATCTCGCTCAGGGCCTCGTCCCTCAAATAATGGGAGAGAGTAGCCGACAACGCCGCCAGCGCCATTTTATCCGAGCGAACAGCGCGGGCAAGTGGATGTTTCTTCAATTTTACTACCAGCTCACTCCTCCCCACGATGATCCCAGCCTGGGGGCCGCCCAGCAATTTATCCCCGGAGAAGCAGACCAGGTCGGCCCCTGCATCAATCGACTCCTGCGCCATAGGTTCATGAGCCAGGCCAAAACGGGCGGTATCCAACAGCGCGCCCGAACCAAGATCATCCAACACCGGGATATCGGCCATGTGAGCGGCAGCGACGATCTCATCGAAAGCAGGCTCGGCGGTGAAGCCGACGATAGCGAAGTTCGAGCGATGAGCGCGCATAACCAACTTGATGGGCTGGTCAGCGATGGCTTGTTGGTAATCACGTAAATGAACCCGATTGGTCGCGCCAATCTCCACTAATTTGGCGCCAGACTGTTTCATCACATCGGGGACGCGGAAACCGCCGCCGATCTCCACCAACTGAGAACGGGCAATCACCACCCGCCTTCGATGGGCCAGCGCCGTCAGAGCAAGAAGAACTGCTGCGGCGTTGTTATTGACCACCAGGGCGGCTTCAGCGCCAGTCAACCTGGTCAACAGGGTTTCAGCATGCAGGGAACGCGATCCCCGCTGCCCCTGGGCCAAATCATATTCCAGGTTGGAGTAACCCAGCGATGCCTGGCGCGCGGCCTCGATAGCGGCCGCGCTCATGGGGGCGCGACCCAGGTTGGTATGAATAATCACGCCCGTGGCGTTGATCACTTGCCGGAGCGTGGGCGCTGCCCAGAATTCGAGTTTGTCGGCAATCTTACCGAGCAAATCAGCCTGAGACGGCAATGGACTCCCCGATTTGTGGCCAGCGCGCGCATCGTCGAGCGTCAAGCGGATGGCCTCGACTGTCAAAGCGCGCCCATGACCTGCAATCCACTCACTGCCCTGAGGAGAATTGATCAATTTATCAACCGATGGAAGATTTCGCAATTCAGACATTGTTTCACAGGCATTCAGCATTCGAACAAGTGCACGTTCAAGGTTCCCAGCGGCTGCCCTCCCATAACCGGATCATCCATTCGATAAACCCAATCCCCAAGGCCAACAACACAATCAGAGCAGGAGTCAAGACTCGCCAGAGTTGTAGCCAGGCCAGGGTGGCGATGAAAAAGCTAACCAACAGGGCTTCCCTGAGCACCGTCGTCCGCTTGGCTGGAGGCGTAGTAGGAAAACGATAATTCAAGAATGCCGCCGCGGGTAATATCGAACCCGCGATCGCCAGGACCAACAGAAAGAAAAACAACCAACGCGGACCCAAGACAGGTAATGTCCGAATTATCACCGCGAACAGCCCGAGCCATCCAACCAGAGCAAGGAATAACGCGGTAAATAGAAAATCCCTTACAGGAGGAGAATTATTCGATTCCATGGGGAGCATTGTATGCAGGTGCGCAATTGACGTACAGGTGGGGTGCATCTCCAGGTCATTTCTAAGATGCGCCCCACCTGAAATGCGCAACTCGACTATGGCAAGATTCTAACACAATGTTTTTTCACCAATTTCAACGCATTAGCCTGGTTTCCGATTCATATTTTCGTGTTTCACATACTCGAGCGATAGTTCCGCCAGCCAGTGAATTATTTAAGATTGATCACCCCCTAACCCTGGGACTAAAAGCCGAAAATCGGTATTTTCACCCACATATGGGGGTGATTCTTTATCTACTTCCATCATTGGGGGCATTTCGACCTGTCATCATTCGATGAATATTGCAGAGATTATCCGCCTACCGCGCGGATTTTCTTTAAGATTACATGCCTTAAAATGTTGATTATTTTTAGGCTGGCGTAGGGTTAACGTCTTGCAATATCAACCCACCCTCTGATAACATCATGCCACTCACATGGTTGCATTTCGTCGCCAGTGGGGTTCAATCCCACACTTCTTGAACATCAGTTGAACATATGCCGCCCCGCCCCCTCGTTCAGGAGTTTTTTCAGTGAACTCACACATAGAAACTCATCGATTCGGGCAAAGATGAGTCAGGGTTCGATTACGTCACCTTTTCACGACACGGAGGAGGAACGCCAATCATGAAAGCCGCCCAAGCCTGGCAAGCTGCACTCGGCCAACTACAAGTGGAAATGCCCAAAGCCGCCTTCGATACGTGGGTGCGCGATACGGAACTGATCACCTATGAGGACGGCGCGTTTATCATCGGGGTAAAAAATGCTTATGCCCGTGACTGGCTGGAAGACCGCCTCTCAAGCACAGTTTCGAAGCTACTTTCTGGGATGATGAACCGCACAGTGGCGGTTCGCTTCACAGTCTGGCAGACCCCTGAACCAATTCCACAAAAGCAACCAGTCAACGAAAAGCGCCAGTCCGCGAAAAAAGATGTCAATCCAACTTTGAACGGACGCTATAATTTCGATAGCTTCGTCGTAGGACCAAGCAATCGTCTGGCTCATGCTGCCTCGCTGGCCGTGGCCGAAAGGCCAGCCCTGGCTTATAACCCCCTATTCCTGTACGGCGGCGTAGGATTGGGGAAGACTCACCTGTTACATGCCATTGGCAACCAATGTGGACAGATAGATCAGACCGTCTTATACGTATCCTCCGAAGAATTCACGAACGATCTAATCAACGCCATTCGCTCGCATACCACTCAGGCTTTCCGAGAAAAATACCGGCGCATTGATATATTGCTGATTGATGATATCCAGTTCATCGCCGGCAAAGAATCCACCCAGGAAGAATTCTTTCATACATTCAATACCCTTCATGGTCAAAATAAACAGATCGTGATGACCTCTGACCGGCCTCCCAAGGCGATGATCACCCTGGAGGAGCGCCTGCGTTCGCGCTTCGAATGGGGGCTTACCGCCGATATCCAACCCCCGGACTTTGAGACGCGCATAGCGATTCTCCAATCGAAGTCTGATCGGGCAGGTTTTATCATCTCTGATGAAATCATCGCAATTATCGCTCGAAAATTCCAGTCCAACATCCGCGAGTTAGAGGGCGCACTCACCCGCATCGTGGCTTTTGCCGATTTGCGTGGCATGCCCATCGATTCTGAGTTGATCGACTCTGCCCTTGCTGATTTACTCCCCTATCGGACACAGCTTCAACCGAAACAAATCATCGAAACGGTTGCCAAGGCTTACGGTGTGACCGTTGATCGCATCCTGGGGCGTGAACGTACTCAAGCCGTCGCCCGGCCTCGCCAAGTCGCCATGTATATAATTCGCGAAGAAACCGACACATCCTTGCCCCAAATCGGCGAAGCGCTGGGAGGGCGCGATCACACCACGGTGATGTACGGCCACGAGAAGATTTCGGATTTGATCGAGGTAGATGAAAAAGTCCGTCGCCAGGTTCTGGAAATCAAAGAAAGACTTTACAACTAATCGCCTATCGGTTTTGATGCAGCATAAACTCGACCCTAAAGGTAACAAAAAGCCTTTAGGGTCGAGTTTTTAACCGGAATGGGCACTCACTCCCTGGCGTCCATCCCAGCCGCGTACATGCTCCAACGAATTTGACAGACAACCTAGGTCAGTCTTCAGCCCTGGCGATCTTTTCGCCGCAATCGAGGTAGTGAGTTCAACCACTCTCGAAGACGATTTCCCCAACCAATCCAGGGATACTGCGCCGATTCAGTCTCTTCTTCTGGCTCGGGCCAAGGATTAAGGCTCAACATCTTGCGCGCCACGTAGCGGCCCACGAAGGTGAGCGTCGCCAGCACAGGCGCGGCCAGTACGACCCCCAACAACCCCAGAAGATTGGCCGCCACGATGGCGGCTACCAGCACCGCCGCAGGATGAACGCCTAATGTCTTGCCGAGAATGCGCGGCGCCAGGAAGCCATCCAGGATTTGATCTATGATGATGGCGATCACGAAAACTAACAGCATGTGCTGGTATGCTTCCAGGCCAAAGTAATTACTCTTCTGGAAGAGGGTGACGAGAATGATGACAATCCAGGTCAGCCATTGCCCCACATAAGGGACGAAGCGAGCGAACCCTGCCAACACCGCAATAGCCAATACATTGCGCACCCCCAGGATAGCCAGTAAAACCGAATAGACTAGAACGGTCAACGTAAATAGGATCACCTGGCCCCTGAGGAAGGCATTCCAAATCCGACCTAACTCGCGCCCCATCCTGAGCAGATCATCATCGTACCCCGGCGGCAATTCGATGCCGACCAGCTTGTCAGGCACCTGCCCCATATCGGCCAGAAGAAAATAGGATAACAGAATAATGAAGAAACCCCACATCAAGGTCGAGGCGGTCCCGGCAGCCACTGTGCCCAACAACCCCCCCGCCTGACCCAATACGGGTTGGACGATGGAAATTACTTGCTGGATCCAGGCTTCCAGATTCGAGGCTGATAGATATTGCGACATATCAATCTCGAAAGGCCCGATTCGATAGACTGTCGTAGACCAGGTTTCGACCAATTCCGGGAGAGAGTTGATAAAACGCTCGATGACGCCGATAAGATTCTGCAGTTGCTGCACCAACGCCAATCCGGTCATGGTGAACGAGGCCACCAACAGGATCACGAAAATCAGGTAAACCACGTTCACCGACATTCGCCAGGAAAGGCGCGTGGCTTTGCTCAATCGAGAAATCAGAGGATGCAGCAAATAGGTGAGGATGAAAGTCAGCAGCAATGGCGCGATGATATTCTGAAAACGAACCAGGAAGGCTGCCACGATAGCAACAATGGTCAGGCCAACAACCAGCTTAACATTGCCCCCCCAAGGCGGAGATTGTCGAATCGATTCAGGAGTTGTCATCTTTCTTTTTCTTTCGATCATCATCCGAGAATTTGCCTTTGATCGCCCACCAGCGCGGATCGGGAGGCGGCAAAGGGGAGGAGGCCATCGCCGGGAAAGGATCGGTATCACTCAAATTGGCGAAGACATAGCGCCCAATCACCCGGGCTGAGGCAACCGTTGGGGCTGCCAGCAAAATCCCTAAAACTCCAGCCATGGCAGCCCCCGCCACGATCCCCAGGATCACCACTAAGGGCGACAAATGCACCTGATGACCGATAATGCGCGGGATGAGATAATTCAAATCGAATTGTTGATAAACGATATGCAGACCAATGATGATCAGCGCGAAAACCCAATTGGGCAGGTTCATCCAGGTCGAACCGGCAAACAGCGCCAGGATGGTCGCAATCGTCAGCCAGATGCCATGCCCAATGCTGGGCAGGAATTCCAACAACCCCGCCAGGACGCCCATGGCAAAGGCAAACGGCAAGCCAATCGCAAAACCGATGATCGTGAATAATGTCGCCACTACCATTCCCAAAATGAGTTGCCCGCGGAAAAATGCCGCCCAAATCTGGTTGATCTCCTGGCGTAAACGCCGGAAATCGGTTCGTAAATCCGGGGGTGGGAGGCGATCCAGCCATTCCACTACGGCAGAGCTATCCTTGACCAGGTAAAACGATACTACGAAAATGAATACCACCCATACCAGGGAGGACAGAACATCGAACGCAAAACCCAGGGTCTCCCCAAAGAGCGGCTGAAGGATCTCTTGTACTAACCCGACGATCTGATCGAAAATCGCCGCGCCATCAATGACCTGACCGGCGATGATATAGCGATGACCAATGAGTTGTTCCACCTGTTCGAGAAGCAACTGAAAATCCAGGTTCAGGTCGGCAATCTGCTCTGCAAGAGGGGGAATGAACACAACGGGGAAAAACAACAACAACGCCAGGACAACCAGGAACATCAAGCCAGTGATCACGCCTCGCGAGAAAGGCAAACGCTCTTCTAACCTATTGACCGGTGGAGTGAGTACGAATGCCAGGATCAACGCCAGGATGAACGGGGAAATCGTCACACGAAATCTGGTGAGCAAGAAAATGAACAACGCCAGCAGAAGGGTGCTGACGGTAAGTTTTGTATGCGGCGGCCAGGGTCGGCGAGGGTCAGTCACTAGCCACCGCCGCTCTTGAGCTGCGCCTGCACCACGATCCGCTGATCGTCAACAAGGTAAGGATAACAAGAGATCAACGTGGCTATCGGCTTGGCGGTTTGATCCAGGAATTCTACTTCTGTCGGCTCGACGATTTTCTTACTGAAAACCACATAGGTGTAGACGCGCTGCTGGGTGTGAATAATGATCTCGTCGCCGGGTTCGAGTTCTTCCAGGTATCGGAAAATCTCGCCAAAGATATCATTATGCGCTGATAGGATCATGTTTCCATTTTCCCCCGGATTCACCGACCCCACATGCTGGCCTACCCCCTTCTTCAATTGTTCCCAACCATCTCCCTGGACGATCGAAACATCTACGCCTATCGAAGGGATCTGAATTCGGTGCGCTTGCGCAGGGCCTTGTGTCGGGATCGGAATATTCGCCAAAGATTGCACCAGGGGGCGCAGGTGTTCAGGAATTTCAGCTTCATTATACTGTGCAACGCCTTCGATAGGAGGGGTGTGCCCTGAGGGCAAAACCACTGCCCGAATCAAAGGGGTAGGAGTCAGAGTGGGCTGTTCCAGGGCGCGGGCAACCTCCTGATTCAATTCCTGGATGACCTCCAAACCATTGAAGAGCACGAATACCAGACCCAACACCGCCAGAATTTCGATCGCCAATAGGAAATAATCCAACACCCTGCGCCGGGGCGAGGGGGCGCTGTTGTCATCAGCATCGGCTAAGGGACTTGTACGCAAATCATCGAGAGAAGGCGCATCCAGGTCTGAGGCGAGCGTGATCACACGGCCTGTCTTGCGAAAACGCTCCAGGCGTTCCTGACGGGCCGCGCGCTGCTTCTCCACCAACAAGGTGCGGAGTTCTTCGACAGATAGTTCTTTAGGGGATTTTCTACGAGCCACAGCATGATTATACCAGGATTGGAAAGCGGAGCGTCGGACTCCTTTCCAGGGGTGACATTCATTTTATAAACGATATTACCAATATCACTTTTTCCATAAAAATCGGATACTGGTCGTTGACTTTTCAATATCCCACGATATACTGGCGCAGATATTTGAATACGATCATCGGGAGACTCCTTCTTTGACTCAGAATGACGCCGCGGTTGGGCAGTTATCTCAGGCAAAGGTGTCTTTTTTTTACATTCTTCGAAAGGATCAATTCCATGGCGATTTTCTCCCCCCCGCGTTACCAGGCCCCTTTCAAACCATATAACCGCGAAGATATTTCATCATTTATGAAAGTATTTACAGCAGGCGAGGGTCTCATCAAAGGCGTTCTGTTCGGATGCCGCATGTGCGGCAACTGCATCCTGCAAGAGACAGCTTTCGTCTGCCCCATGACCTGTCCGAAAGGCCTGCGCAACGGCCTTTGCGGCGGCGCAACGCCCGAGGCTTGCGAAGTGGACGCAACCCGCCCCTGTACGTGGTACAAAATCTACAAGCGCGCCGAACGGATGGGGCGCGATCACAAATTACTGGAAATCAACGCCCCGCTCGATGGGGCCAGAGTCGGTCGTGAAACCTGGCTGGATGTCATCAGAACCTGGCGGAAGACCGAGGGCAGTCCCAGGTTCATCGAGTTTTTCACCAACCGCGAAAAATTCGACGAGGATTGGGAAAGAATCTTCTACAAAGTCCGTCAGCCGGATTGGTGGCAGGGCGACAGCGAATACCACCCGCCGGCTTACGAAGAACCCATCTCCCTGTTAGAAGCCAACCTGCGCACCGGGGAATTCACCTGCACCGCCGAGATCGCGCCGCCATTGAGCGTCTCGACCCAATCCATCAGCGAAAAATCTGAGTTTCTGCGTGAGTATGTGCCCGCGGCAAATTTCACCGACAACGCCTCAGCCTCTGCCCGTATGGGAAGCATAGCCTCCAGCAAGATCTGTCTGGACTCAGGGCTGGAACCAGTCATGCAGTTGCAGGCGCGTGACCGCAGCCGGGTGGTCATCGAGTCGGACGCAATGGGCGCGGCCGGTTTGGGCATCAAGAATATTCTCTGTCTCTCCGGGGATCATCACCGCTTCGGCCCCGCCCCGATGACCAAACCCGATCAATTCGACATGGACGCCATACAGATACTGTGGATGCTGCGTCGAATGAGAGATGAAGGCATCTACCTGGACGGCAGACCGATCAAACAACGTCCTGAGTTCTTCCTGGGCGCCGCCGCTTCTCCTTTTGGCGCGCCGCCAAAATACGAGGCCATCCGCGCCGAGAAGAAGATCAACGCCGGAGCGCAATTCATCCAGACTCAGCCCATCTTCGATTACGATGGCTTCCTGAACTGGCTCGAAGCCCTCGACAAACGAAACCTCCTCGACAAGGTCTACATCCTCGCAGGCATGATCCCCTTGAAGAGCGCGAAAGCAGCCCACTATATGGCTGATGATGTGCCTGGGGTAGCCATCCCCGCTGAAATCGTCCAACGAATGGATGCTGCGGGCGATAAGGACGGTCAGATGGAAGAGGGCGTCGCCATCGCCCTGGAGATGATCGAAAAACTCAAAAAGACCCCAGACATCAGCGGAATCCACTTCATGGCTGTGCATTGGGAGGCCATCGTCCCCCGTCTGATGGATGAAGGCGGCTTGCCCAAAATTCAGGTCAAATCACTTCCCCTCGAAGAGGTTTCCGAAGTAGCTCGATAGCACGTCGAAAAGGACCGTGCTGGCTAACGAGCACGGTCTTTGTATTTCAAGGAGAATCACCATGAACGAAAAACGTCGCGAGTTCCCTGGCGTTGATCGCAAGGAACGCATGCTGCTGACCTCAGCCGGACTCCCCATCCGCTCCCCTGAGGAACGCATCAAAGATTTCGATGGCGTATTGTTGATACCAGATGCAGAAACAGCCATCCAAGAAGCGCAGCGGTGTATCCACTGCCCGGACCCGGCCCCGTGCTTCAAGGCCTGCCCGGCAGACAATGACATTTCCCTGGCGATGTGGTACATCGAAAAGGGAGAATTCCTGGAAGCAGCCGAGGTTTACCGTCGAACCAGTTCCTTGCCAGAAATTTGCTCGCTCGTGTGCCCGCACGATCAGTTGTGCCAGGGCGCCTGCCCGCGCGGCAAAAAGGGCGAACCCGTGCTCACCGGCCTGTTGGAGGCCTTTGTCGTCCAACAACAGCGTCGAACTGTGGGCTATAGAATCCCTGTAGGCAAGCCTACTGGGAAAAAAGTTGCCATCGTTGGCGCAGGGCCTGCCGGTTTGAGCTGCGCCGAACAGTTGGTGCGTAAAGGCCACCACGTGACCATCTTCGAGGCTAAACCTGGGCCGGGAGGCTTGTTGACTTACGGCATCCCCAGCTTCAAACTGCCCAAAGAGTATGTATTCGATCTGTGGAATGACTTGTCGGAAGCAGGGGTCGAATTCCAGCCCAACACCTTCATCGGCAAAGACAAGAAGATAAACGACCTTTTCGCCGAGGGATACCAGGCTTTGTTCATCGGCATAGGGGCTAATATCGACGCGCCGATGGACATCGAGGGGGAAGACCTGCCTGGTGTGATCAATGCCACGGAGTTTCTGATTCGCGCCAATGTGCCAACCGACCTGCTACCAGAAGGTATGAAAACCAGACCTGAGGTCGGCAAGAAGGTTGCCGTGATTGGCGGGGGCGATACCGCCGCCGATTGCCTGCGTACAGCCATCCGCCTGGGCGCTGAAGAGGTGTTCTGCCTGTACCGCCGCACCGAGGCTGAGATGCCCGGGAACAGCCACGATCGCGAACTGACAGTAGACGAGGGCGCTGTATATCGATTCCTCACCCAACCGATCAAATTCATCGCTGGCGATGACGGCAAACTGGCCGCGGTCGAGTGTGTCAAGATGGAATTAGGCGAACCAGACTCTTCGGGTCGCCCGCGTCCAATCCCCATCGAAGGTTCGAATTTCATCATCGAAGTGGATACCATCATCAAAGCCCTGGGCTACTGGCCCGACGATACCATCGGCAAGACTACCCCAGAATTGGAAACCCACAAGTGGGGTCTGATCGTCACCGACGCCGAAACCGGCGCCACCAGCCGAAAAGGGGTCTTCGCCGGCGGCGACGGAGCGACTGGCCCAGACCTGGTTGTCACTGCCATGGTGGCCGGGCGTAAGGCTGCCGCAGCTATTGACCGCTACCTGAACGAAGAAGATATTTGACAGCCGATTCTCCCTTTGTTACAATGAGAGTACATCATCCAACCTTATCATCGTCAGAGACAATCAACAACGCAAAACTGAACCACATATCTGCCTGACAACAAAGCTAAGGATCAGAGGGCCACGAAGTTTACACCGTAGCCGCCCATCAATATAGACCGGGCGGCTTTTTTATTGACATTGTGAATAAGGTCACAACTACGAAAGTGGTGCAGCTTTTATGGCCAGTCCTCCTGTTGATTTCATTCAGCCAAAGCCAGCTGCCGTCATGGTCGTGGGTGGCGGAATTGGGGGAATGCGCTCCGCGCTGGATTTAGCCGATTCAGGTCTGAAAGTCTATCTCATCGAACAAACGCCTTGCCTGGGCGGTCGGGTAGCCCAATTGGGGTATATGTTCCCACAACACGATTGTGTCCTTTGCCGGGGAACGCCAGATCATGGCTATGGATGCACACGCCCTTCCATTTCGCCCGCCTACATTCAAAACAACCAACACCCGAATATCGAAGTCCTCACCAGCACGAGCGTCCTCGACATCGAGGGGCAGGCCGGTGATTTCACGATCTCACTGCGCGGAGAACCCCGTTACGTTGATATGAATCGCTGCATCAACTGCGGTTACTGCGCCGAGGTCTGCCCGGTCGAACTCCCGGATAGTTACCAACAGGGCATGACCATGCACAAGGCCGCCTACAAGGTTGCTGCTCGCGCCATCCCTGACGCCTATGTCATCGAGCGAGGGCCATATTGCGAGGATTGCGGCAAATGCGTCGAGATCTGCCCTACGGGGGCTATTGATCTGAACGAGAAACCCCGTCTACACTCCATCGAGGTCGGGGCGATCATCCTGGCCCTGGGTTTTCAGGCTTACGATCCCACCGAAATGGAAGAGCTGGGTTATCGGCGCTATCCCAATGTATTACATGCCATGGATTACGAACGCCTGGCCAGTCGCTCCGGGCCAACCGAAGGCATCATCCTCCGCCCCTCCGACCAACGCAAACCGAATTCCATTGCCTGGCTGCAATGCATCGGCTCGCGCGACCGGCGCAACACCTATTGTTCTTCGATTTGCTGCATGTACACCACCAAAGAAGCGATATTAGCCAAACAACGGCTGGGCAAAGAGGTGGACTGCACAGTGTTCATCATGGATGAACGTACATTCAACAAAGAATACAACGCCTATTTCGAGAAAGCCCAGGAACAACATCACATCCAATATATTCGCTGTCGGGTTTCGCAAATTCGTGAGGACCCACAGAGCAGCAATCTGATCCTGCATTATGCGCATCCTGACGGCTATCAGCAGGAGCAAACCTTCGAGATGGTTGTTCTGGCAACGGGGCTGCAACCTCCCCAATCTGCCCATCACTTCACCCAACTGCTCGATCTCGAACTCAACCGGTATGGATTCTGCCAAACGGACAAATTCACCCCTTTGCACACCTCCCACTCCGGGGTCTTCGTTTGCGGCGCGTTCTCCTCGCCGAAAGAAATCGTCGAGACGATCATTGATGCCAGCGGCGCGGCGGGCGAGGTCATGCGCCTGCTGAATGATCGCCTGAACACGTTCATCTATTCTCGTGAATGGCCTTTTCTCTCCATGGATGGGCTGCCGCCCGAGAGAGACGTCAGCCTGGAAGCGCCGCGAGTCGGCGTGTTCACATGTAATTGCGGAGGGTCGCTCAGCAGGTTCATTGACATCAACAACCTGATGGAACAGGCATCCAGATGGCCTGCAGTGGTTGCAGTGGAACAAATGGATTATGCCTGTTTCCCGGAGGGTCTGACGCGCCTTCGAAACCAGATCGAAGAACAGGGTTTGAATCGCGTCGTGATCGTTGGATGCAGCAACCGCACCCACGATTCCCTCTTCCAACGTTCGATCAGGCAGGCCGGGCTAAATCCTTATCTCATGGAATTAGTCAATCTCCGAGAACAATGCACACGCGTTCATGTCTGGCAGGAAGCCCAGGCTAATCGCAAAGCGTTGGAACTCACCCGCATTGCAGTGGGTCGTTCCGCCAAATCCCAGGCCGTCCACAAGAAAAAATATATCTGCCAACCTCGGGCGCTGATCGTTGGCGGCGGGCTTTCAGGCATGACCGCCGCGCTGGCCATTGCCGACAGCGGTTATGAAGTCCATATTGTCGAGCGATCTCATCAACTGGGGGGCAATTTACAGGATATGTATTACGTTGCCGAGGGATACAACCCCCGTCGTCTCGGCCGCGATCTGATCAACCGAGTCCGCGCTCATCAGAATATTACCGCCCTCACGCACACCGAGGTGGTAGGCCATCAGGGCCATGTGGGGTTCTATCAGACCGAAGTGGAAACCAGGCGTCCGGGAAGCGAGGCTCAGCGTTTCTCTATCGAACATGGAGTGACCATCATCGCCACGGGTGGACGAGAGGCGCAGGACCATCCCTGGTTGGGACTTACCCAGGTGATCACGCAGCGCGATCTGGAGGCAATGGTGATCCACAACCCCGAGAAAATTGCCGCCCTCGAAGATGTGGTGATGATCCAATGTGTGCGGCCGTATGGCGCCCCAGATTATTGTTCGCGTGTTTGCTGCACCAATACGATCAAAAACGCCATTCGTTTGAAACTATTCAACCCCAATTGCCGGGTGAGCGTGCTCTATAAGAACATCATCACCTACGGATTCAGGGAAGAATATTACACAAAAGCCAGAGAACTCGGCGTGGTTTTCATCCGGTATACCGATGAAGAGCTTCCCAAAATCGAAACCTCTGGAGGCCGGGTAACCGTGATGGTGCGTGACCAGGCCTTGAATCGCCAGCTTGCCCTGCCTGCTGATGTGGTTCCCCTGAGCATGTCTATCCTCCCTGCCGAGGGGATCGGCGAACTCGCTGAGATTTTCAACGTGCCGCTCTCCAGTGAGGGGTTCTTCAAAGAAGCTCAGATAAAACTGCGCCCGATGGATTTCATGCGCGATGGCTTTTTCCTGGCTGGGATGGCGCATTACCCGAAATTCATCGAGGAGAGCATCAGCCATGCGCTCGCCGCGGCTGGGCGCGCCTTGACGATTCTATCTCAACGCGATTCGCTGTTTCTCGGCGGCGTCGTCGCGGTGGTGGATCCCGAAAAATGCGTCGGTTGCCTGACCTGCACCCGCACCTGTCCATTCAGTATCCCCCAGGTCATCCAACTGGAGGGACGTTCTGGGGTAGGCAATCTAGGCGGCGCAGCCTATATTGACGAGGCATTATGCCAGGGCTGCGGAACCTGCACAGGCGAATGTCCGGCCAACGCCATCCAATTGGTCAACTACACCGACGAGCAGATCATGCTGCGCGAGATCGGCGGGCTTGGCGCCTGGTTGCCATGGGACAGTGAACGGTTGTCCGTGGTCGGTAGTCAGTAGTCAGTGGTCAGTAGTCAGCTATCAGGAATATGAACGTACAAAAACCAAATGGCTTCGAACCCGAAATAACCGCCTTCTACTGCATCTACTGCGGGTACATGGCGGCCGACACTGCCGGCGCGCTCTCCATCCAGTATCCGGCTAATGTCAAGTTCGTGCGTCTGCCATGCACCGGCAAAACCGATGCCCGCTATCTTTTGGAAGCCTTCGAACAAGGCGCCGATGGCGTATACCTGGTAGCCTGCCCGATCGGGAATTGTCACCACGCGCGCGGCAACGAGCGCGGGCTGGCGAGGGTCGAACATACCAAAGCCATCCTGGATGAGATCGGGTTGGGCGGCGAGCGGCTGGGCATGTACTTCATGTCCGGCAGCCAGGGCCAGGCCTTTGCGATGGCTGCACAGGAGATGACCGAACGCATTCGGGCGTTGGGGCCGAATCCGTTGAAGAATGAAGGCGGAAGGATCGAGGATGAAGGCAGAAGGATGAAGGATGAAATTGAGGAAGATGGCTTCCGTGGGAGGCGGTAGAGGAAAGGATGAAGGATGAAGGCGGAAGGAGGAAGGAGGAAGTATAAGAAAGATGATTTGCGGGCGGCGCGCAATATCGCGAGGCCCAACGCGCCAAATCTGACGCTGACTTTATCAGCAAAATCGAAGGGTCTTTACAAGAATTGGATGAAACCGGCTACTGGCTCGAATTGCTTTGTGAATCGGGCGTTGTTACTGAAGAAAGAGCCACACCGCTCCACAACGAAACTGACGAACTTATTGCCATCTTTGTTACCATCGTCAGAAAAGTAAAAGCCAAGAATAAATAATGGTCACTTTTTCCCTGCGTAAATAAGCGATATGAATACCTCATCCTTCATACCTCATCCTTCATCCTTTCCAATCGGCGCCGTGATGGTCGTCGGCGGCGGCATCGCGGGGATGCAGGCTTCGCTGGATTTGGCTGAGCAGGGATTCAAGGTGTATCTGGCGGAGAAGGAAGCGGCCATCGGCGGCAAGATGGCCCAACTCGACAAGACCTTCCCCACCAACGACTGCGCCATGTGCACGATCTCGCCAAAACTGGTCGAGACCGGGCGGCATCCCAATATCGAAATTTTGACAGGCAGCGAAGTCGTCGAAATCGCCGGGCAGGCCGGGGATTTTCGCGCTCGAATCCGCCAGCGCCCCCGCTATGTGGATACACAGAAGTGTGTGGCATGCGGCGATTGCCTGGCTGTTTGCCCTGTGGTGGTTCCCGACCGCTTCAACGAAGGTCTGGCTCGCCAGCATGCCATCTACCAACTCTACCCGCAAGCCGTGCCGAACGCCGTTGCCATCGAAAAGCGCGGCATCGCTCCCTGCCGGGATGCCTGCCCCTCCGGGCAACGCGCCCAGGGATATATCGCCCTGATCCGGGAGGGGCGCTGGGATGACGCCCTGCGGGTGATCAAGATGGACAACCCCTTCCCCGGCATCTGCGGGCGCATTTGCAACCATCGCTGCGAGACGGCCTGTAACCGCGGGCTGGTAGATCAACCCATCAACATCCGCGCCCTGAAGCGCTTCGTCACCGACAAAGTCTATGACTGGCCGCGCCAGCCGGTCCAGCCTGCGGAAATCACTCACCCCGATCAGCGCGTGGCCATCATCGGGGCGGGGCCGTGCGGGTTGACGGCTGCTCAGGACGTCCTTAGAGCCGGATACCCCGTGACAATCTTCGAGGCCATGCCTGTGGCCGGCGGCATGTTGCGGCTGGGCGTGCCAGAATACCGTCTGCCCACCGAAATCATCGAACGAGAGGTGCAAGACATTGTTGATCTTGGGGTAGATTTGCGGCTGAATCATCAGGTCAACGATCTGGATGAAATCTTCGAGCGAGGCTTTTCGGCTGTGTTGATCGCGGTGGGCGCTCACGAAGGAGTGCGTTTGCCCATCCCTGGCGCCGGGCTGGATGGCGTGCTGATCAACACTCACTTCTTGCGCGATGTGCGGCTTGGAAAGTATGAAGGCGGAAGGCAAACAAAGGATGAAGGAAGAAGGATGAAGGATGAAAATGTAGAAGATTCATCCTTCACCCTTCATCCTTCTTCCTTGGGAAGGCGCGTGCTGGTGTTGGGAGGCGGCAACGTTGCAATTGACTGCGCTCGCAGCGCGGTGCGGCTGGGGTGCGAGGTCCAACTGGCTTGCCTGGAATCGCGCACTGATATGCCGGCTCATCCCTGGGAGGTTGATGCAGCCGAGGAAGAAGGAGTCCATCTACACCCTGGCCGCACCTTCGAGCGTATCCTGGGGAATCAGGACGATCATGTTCAAGGGGTGGAATGCATGCAGGTGACCTCCTTCCACTTCGATGAAGTCGGTCGTCTGCACATAGAAAAAACACCCAATACGCAACACATCATCCCATGCGATACGGTGATCTTCTCCGTGGGACAGCGCGCCGGTTTGGCTTTCATCCCGGATGATGCCGGAGTGGGGCTGACCGAGCAGCAGACCATTGCCATCAACCCTAACACCTTCGCCACCAGCCGGGCCGGCGTTTTCGCCGCGGGAGACAGCGTCTCTGGCACGGCCTTCGTCATCGAGGCGGTAGCAAATGGGCACAAAGCCGCTGAATCGATCCTTCGCTATTTGCAGGATCAGCCCCTCGAGCCGTCCTCGAGACCGGAATTGCCGGTGGTCAACCTGACCCAGGCCGAGATCGAAGATCGCATTGCCCGAGGCGAAATCACCCCTCAGGCGCGCGTCCCTCTGCCGGAACTATCGGTAGAGCAGCGCATTGACAGTTTCGCTGAGGTGGAAGGCGGCTATGATGACCTCGGCGCCCAGGCCGAGGCGGCTCGCTGCCTGGCCTGCGGCGTCTGCTCGGAGTGTTGGTCGTGCGTATTCGCTTGCGGAAGAAACGCAATTTTTCATGATGACATCGAAAAGACCCACGAAATCCACATCGGCGCGGTCGTATTGGCGCCAGGTTATCAGATCTATAACACCCATCTCTCTGAGGAATACGGGCTTGGCCGCTACCCCAATGTGGTCACTTCTCTGCAATACGAACGCATGCTCTCGGCTAGCGGCCCAACCAGGGGGCGCGCCCAACGGCCCTCCGATGACCAACCGCCGCGCCGGATCGCCTTCCTGCAATGTGTGGGCAGCCGCGATCAGAACCACGATTATTGCTCCTCGGTGTGCTGCATGTACGCCGCCAAAGAGGCCATCATGACCATCGAACACGCCCAGGGGGAGGCCCGCGATGGTCACGGCAATGGCGATGTGCACTGCCAGGTCTTCTTCATGGATACGCGCGCCTACAGCAAAGGCTACGAAGAATATTACCGGCGGGCGGAGGAAAAGTATGGCGTGGAATATACGCGCTGTCGGATCAGCGAGGTAAAGGAAAACCCTGGAAATAGGAACCTTGTAGTGAGATATTTCAGTGATCAGGGATCAGGGATAAGGGATAAGGGATCAGAGGTTGGGAATCAAAAACCTGAATCCCAATCACCAATCACCAACCCCTTACCCCTTATCGAGGAGGAATTCGATCTGGTCGTGCTCTCCGTAGGGATGGAAATCTCCAATTCGGTGAAGGAGTTAGGCCGCCAACTGGGAATCGCGCTGGATGAGTATGGATTCTGCCATACAACGCTTTTCGACCCCCTGCAAACCAGCCGGCCAGGCATCTACGTGGCCGGGCCTTTCCGCGAACCGAAAGACATCCCTGAAACGGTGATCGAGGCCAGTGGAGCAGCGGCCATTGCCGCCCAACTCCTGGCCTCGGCACGGCACACCCTGACCATTCGACAAGCCTACCCACCGGAGAGAGACATCAGCGCAGAAGACCCTCGCGCCGGCGTATTCGTGTGTCACTGCGGCAACAATATCGGCGGCTATCTGGATGTGCCCGGCGTGGCCCGCTTTGCCCAGACGCTCCCCGGCGTCGTACACGCCGAAGACAATCTATACACCTGCTCGCAAGATACCGTCACCCATGTCATCGAACAGGTCAAGCAATTGAATCTGAACCGGGTGGTGGTGGCCTCATGCACTCCTCTGACCCATGGCCCATTGTTCCAGGACGCCATCCGCCAGGCCGGGCTGAATCCTCATCTCTTCGAGATGGCTAACATCCGCAACCAGTGTTCGTGGGTGCATTCGAATGACTGGGACGGGGCCACAGAAAAGGCCAAGGCACTGACCTGCATGGCCGTCGCGCGAGCCACCGAACTCGAACCCCTGGAGATTTCCGAGGCGCCGGTGGAAAATGCAGCGTTGATCATCGGAGGCGGGGCGGCCGGGATGACCGCGGCGCTCAACCTGGCCGAGCAGGGTTTCCCGGTCCATCTGGTGGAGCGGGAGAATGAATTGGGGGGGAACTTGCGTCAGTTACGGTATTTCGTTCCCAAGGCGCCAAACTATTCTCCCCAAGAATATCTGGCTGAACTAATAACCCGCGTAACCCAACACACCCTCATCACCCTCCACCTGAACACTGAGCTGGTGGAGACAGCCGGCTTCAAAGGCAATTTCACCTCGAAACTCAATCATCATGGGGCGAGTATTCCAGTACGGCATGGCGTCATTATTGTGGCAACCGGGGGCGAAGAATACAAAGGCGAGGAATACGGCTATGGCAGCTACCCGCGCATCATGACGCAATTGGAGTTCGAGAATCTGGTAAGCGGTAACAATGGTAACTTGGTAAAGTGGGAAAACCGTGGCGACCGATCCACCAATCTACCAATTCCCAACCCACCAATTCCCAATCTACCCTCCTCCGTCGTCATGATCCAATGCGTCGGCCCAGCCGAACAATATTGCAGCCGGATCTGCTGTACGATTGCGCTGAAGAACGCCCTCAAGCTCAAAGAACTGAACCCGTATGCCCAGGTAACGATTCTTTATCGGGATATCCGCACTTATGGCTTCAAAGAACGGCTTTATTCGGAGGCGCGGCGCGCGGGCATACGTTTCATCCGCTACGAGTTCGACCGTAAGCCAGAGGTAGAGGTCATGCCGGTCAGCTATGATCAAGAATCCCTCATCCACATGCGCGTTTGGGATACGGTGCTGCAACGAGAGATTGCCATCAATCCGGATCTGCTCGTGCTTTCCATGCCGGTCGTCCCATCGAGGGGCAGCCGCGAGCTGGCCAGACGATTGAAACTCTCCACCGATATGGACGGTTTCTTCCTGGAAGCCCACATCAAACTGCGCCCGGTAGATTTTACTGCCGATGGCGTCTTCATGGCCGGGATGGCGCATTATCCCAAATTGCTGGACGAGACCATCGCCCAGGCACAAGCCGCGGCCTCACGAGCAGCCGGAGTTCTCTCTCAGGAAACCATGCTGACTAACGCCCGGGTCGCTCATGTAGACTCCACGAAGTGCGTCGGCTGCCTAACCTGTGTGCGAATCTGTCCCTACGATGTGCCAAAAGTCAGCCATGAGTTCATCGGCGTGGGCGAAATCGTTGGGGCGGCCTATATCGAACCGGCGGTCTGTCATGGCTGCGGCTCCTGCGCCTCGGAATGTCCAGCCCAGGCGATTCAGTTGTTGCATTACACCGACGCGCAGATGTTAACGAAAGTGGACGCCTTGTTCAGGAGTCAGTGGTCAGTAGTCAGTGGTCAGTAGTCAGGTTCGAATCGATCGTCTATGAATCAATCAAACCACACCCCCGAAATCATCGCCTATTGCTGTCATCATTGCGCCTATGCCGCTGCCGACCTGGCCGGATCCTTGCGCGTGGAGTACCCAACGGCGATCAAAGTGATCGAGTTGCCCTGCTCTGGAAAGCTGGACCCGCTCTATGTGCTGCGAGCTTTCGAGGACGGCGCCGACGGCGTAATGGCCGCTGGCTGACTGCCGGGCGATTGTCATTACCTGGAAGGTAATTTTCAAGCTCGCAGGCGAATAGAATACACTAAACAGTTGTTGGAAGAGATCGGCCTCGAGCCTGAGCGCGTTCACATGGTCAATGTCTCGGCTGCCATGGGCAGGAAGTTTGCCCAGGAGGTCACGAACTTTACGGAAACGATCCGACAAATCGGACCAAATCCACTAGGGAAGGATGAAAGGGGAAGGATGAAGGATGAAGCGTGAAGGGAATAAATCCTACGTCCACCTTCCACCTTCCGCTTTCATCCTTTTACTAAGGAGGAGTCTACTGAAAAAAAAACGAGCAGTGGATTCGGGGCGGCATATATGGGGGTGCGTGCGAACACGCACCCCCATGTATGCCGCCCCACCCCCTCTTTCATGAGTTTTTTCAGTGAACACAAGGAGTGTTCTTATGATCGTTGCAGAGAGAAAATCGTTAGATGAAATCAAAAGTCTGATCGCTGACGCTGAAAAGGTGCTGGTGGTCGGTTGCGGCACCTGTGTGACGGTGTGTTTTGCCGGCGGCTCGCGCGAGGCACAAATCACCGCCGCCTCGTTGCGCATGTCCACCAAGCTTGATGGCAATGGCGTAGACGTCAGCGACGTGACCGTTCAGCGGCAATGTGAATGGGAATATCTGGATGAGATCGAAGGGCAGGTCAAAGAAGCCGATATTGTGCTCTCCCTGGGATGCGGAATCGGCGTGCAGGCCATCGCCGAACACTTTCCCGAGTGCTGGGTGGTGCCAGGGCTGAACACTGCCTTCCTGGGCCTGCCCTCCGAGCAAGGGGTCTGGGTAGAACGCTGCGCGGCCTGTGGAGATTGTATCTTGGGGCTTACCGGCGGCATCTGCCCAATCGCCCGCTGCTCCAAGACTCTGCTCAACGGTCCCTGCGGCGGCTCCGAAGCTGGTCACTGCGAGATCGATCCAGAGGTGCCCTGCGCATGGCAACTGATCTACGACCGGTTGAACAGCAAAGGCAAGCTCCATATGATCCTGGATATCCAACCCCCCAAGAATTGGAGCACATCCCGCGACGGCGGACCTCGCAAGATCGTGCGGGAGGATTTGAGATTAGCGGCTGAAGAGTGAAACGTGATGCGTAAAACATAAAAAGTTAGGATTTGCGTTTCACGTTTGACCTTTAGAGGAGAAATACGATGACCACAAGGAACAATGGCTATCTTTCCGGATCCATTTTAGAGAAAACGCTTCGCGCCGGTCACTTCACCGTCACCGGTGAGCTGGGCCCACCCCAGAGCGCCGATGGCAAAGTTATCCGTGAAAAGGCCGCTCTGCTGAAAGGCTACGTTGACGGAGTCAATATCACCGACAACCAGACCGCCATTGTGCGCATGTCCAGCATCGGGGCCGGCACGATCGTCGTGCAGGAGAGCCTGGAACCGGTCATCCAGATGACCTGCCGGGATCGCAACCGCCTGGCCATCCAGAGCGATCTGCTGGGCGCTTACGCCCTGGGGATGCGAAATCTGCTCTGTCTGAGCGGCGATCACCAGAAATTCGGCAACCACCCCACCGCTAAGAATGTCTTCGATATGGACTCGGTCCAATTGGTGAAAATGGTAGCCGATATGCGCGATCAGCACATCTTCCAATGCGGGGATGCGCTCAAGGGGCAGGAACCACGCTTCTTCATTGGAGCAGCCTCGGCCCCGTTCGCAGATCCCATAGATTTTCGCCCCTATCGGCTCGCTAAAAAAGTCAAGGCCGGCGCTGACTTTATCCAGACTCAATTGGTTTACGATGTCGAAGCCTTTGCCTTATTCATGGATAAAGTGCGCCAGCTAGGCATCCACGAGCAGACCTATATCCTGGCTGGCGTCGGCCCTCTCAAGAGTCCTGGGATGGCTCGCTATATGAAGAACAGCGTACCCGGCATCCTGGTTCCCGATGAGATCATCAACCGTATGACCGACGCGGGAAAGCCCTGGGCGGAGAAGAGCAAAGACGACTTGACCAAAGAGGACAAACAAGCCCGCTCGGAAGCCTGGCAAGCAGAGGGCATCCAAATATGCATTGACCTGATCCGGCAATTGCGAGAGATCGAGGGCGTTGCCGGGGTGCATATCATGGCAATCGAGTGGGAGGAGGCGGTTCGGCATATTGTGGAAGGCGCGGGGCTGTACCCGAGGCCGTCCGTGGCATGATGACCACCAGACGCCCCGCCGCGCCCCGCCGTGGAACAGGGCATACGCCCCGCCGTGGAACAGGTGGAACAGGCATACGCCCCGCCGTGGAACAGGCATACGCCCCGCCGTGGAACTGGCGGAACAGGAACAGGCATACGCCCCCGTGGAACTGGCGGGGCTGGGCAGCACCGGCCCTTCCAGGCACTCCAGCACCGGCCCTTCCAGGCACTCCAGCACCGGCTCTTCCGGGCACTCCAGCACCGGCTCTTCCAGGTGGACGCCCCGCCGTGGAACAGGCGGGGCTGGGCAGCACCGGCTCTTCCAGGCACTCCAGCACCGGCTCTTCCGGGCACTCCAGCACCGGCTCTTCCAGGCCGGTGCAGCGGATGCCGCAGACGCCCCGCCGTGGCTGTGGTGGCTGTGGCCCCGTGGACGCCCCGCCGTGGAACTGGCCAGCACCGACTCTTCCGGGCACTCCAGCACCGGCTCTTCCAGGCCGGTGCAGCGGATGCCGCAGACGCCCCGCCGTGGCTGTGGTGGCTGTGGTGGACGCCCCGTGGAACAGGCGGGGCTGGGCAGCACCGGCTCTTCCAGGCACTCCAGCACCGGCTCTTCCGGGCACTCCAGCACCGGCTCTTCCGGGCACTCCAGCACCGGCTCTTCCAGGCCGGTGCAGCGGATGCCGCAGACGCCCCGCCGTGGCTGTGGTGGCTGTGGCCCCGTGGACGCCCCGCCGTGGAACTG
>VGOC01000008.1 GCA_016865865.1 Chloroflexota bacterium | reverse complement strand
CCGCGAAGACGCGAAGGGCGCGAAGTTTTTTGTCAAGAAGAGGTTCGTAGTAGGATACGCAACGATAGTGGAGTATCCTAATGGCGCTACTCCGTTTCACTACGTAGCCCTCTACGAACCCATCATGAGTAGATTGCCTGAGTGCTGGTTTACCTGTCTACTTTGTGTACCCTACATACCTGACTTCTACCTGAACAGCAACGGAATCCCCACCACCACGAACAGTCCCCAGGCCACGTAGAAATTCGCCCCAAAGCCGAAGACCTGCTGCAAAGATTCGACCCACCTTTCCCTGCCGTCCTTGAACTGCTTTACGATCAGGCCGATCAATATGCCTATGTTGATCGTATTCCAGCCGATGACTGTCAGACGATTGATGGTGATGCCGCCCTCGACGGTGCGGTAGATGATTGCCGCCAGGGCATAGACGCTGATCAGCGCGCCCAGCACGGCTACCGCCAAAATACCGGAACGCAGCCATTTCTGCGTCTGGGGGGAAAGCTCTTTCGGATCGATCGGCGTTGCGCCCATCAGCAAGCCCATAATGGCAAAGAGCAGGGCATTGTAGACGATCAGCACTTCGCGCTGCTCGAACGGCTCCATGAAGTGGAAGGGGATCAGGAAGGTATACACCACCAGCACAGCCAGCAACAGCGGGAGCAGGATGCGCATCATCGTGGCGATGAATTTGCTCAAGCCCTGGGTGAAGTCCTGCCCGGCTGGGCTGGTTGTGGGATCGTAGATCGTGGCGACCGCCAGAGTGGGCAGCAAGCCGAATCCGCCGATCAGGATCAGGCGCATCCACACATCAGGAATCTCCACGTTCAGGGCGGAAAACAAGCCAACGGTGATCCCGCCCAGCACTATGCCAAAGATGAGATACAGCCCGGCGGTGATCATCGTCTCGACGGACTTGATCAAAAAACCGAAGCGGTCATCATAACCGGATTTCAACCCCAAGGTAGTGATCCCCAGCGTGACCCAGGCCAGCAGGGGCAGGTGGATCGCCATCAAAATCAGATAATACTCTTGAAATTCATAACCCAGGCTGGGAGCTATCAGGAAGACATATAGCCCTGCCAGCAGCAAAACCGCGGTCGTCGCGGCGGCGCGGGCGTAGTTCTTCTTCGCCGTCCCCGCTAAAAACCCTACGGCGAACAGAGTTACGATGGGCGACCAGAAGAGCACATAATAAGGCACCTGCTCGAGGAACAGAGGCCCATCTTCGGCGCTGATCAGCCAAAGCGCCAGGCCAGAGAGTATGCTCAACGGGATAGCCAGCTTCCAGTTGGCGCCCTTCCTGGAGAGCGCTTCCGCCGCTGGGACGTTGTGCAGCAAACGATAGTACCAGGCCCCTAGCAAATTATTCTCCGGCGTCTCCTCATACGCAGCGAGGAGGGCTGACTGGAATGCCGTGTTCTCACGGCGCGCCGACGCATCCTGGTAGATCGACTCCAACTGTTGTGGGTCTTCGCTCGCACTTCGAATTTCTTGTATGTATTTCATCGTTCGCCTCCTAATGATCTTCGATCACAGTACGATATTTATCTGCCAACAAGGCTGGGGTTCCACCCGTATGCCAAAAGAGAACCGTCTCATCTTTCGAGAAGAAACCCTTGCGAATGAGAGCGATCAACCCGGCGGCGGCCCGGCCAGTATAGACAGGATCAATCAGCAGGCCTTCGAATCGGGCAAAGAGTTGGACCGCTTCTCGATCCTGAGAATTCATGATCCCATAGCCTTCCCCTGTATAATCGGCGTTGACGAGCACCTGATCTGGCCTGAAGGTGGTCGGCGAACCCAAAAGATCTGCTGTCTCCGAGGCCAGTCCCGCGACGCGGGCTCGCAGCACATCCTCCAGTTCATCCACACTGACGCCCAGAATCTTGCCTTCGAAATCGAACAACTCCGCCCCTGCTACCATGCCGGCCTGCGTGCCCCCCGAGGACGAAGCAAACACGATCCAGTCAGGCGCCACAGCTTGCGCCATCAACTCCTGGATCGCGAAGGCATAAGCTGCCGCGCCTATCGGGTTGGAGCCGCCGTAGGGTACCAGATAGGGTTGACGCCCTGCTCGTCGAGCGTTTTCATAAGTGGACTGCAGAACATCGTCGCGATGGCTCATATCATCCGCCCAGACGATCTGCGCGCCGACCAGGTAATCTAAGAGAAGGTTCCCCGAAGGTTCGCGGGGCTGCTCGCCGGCCAATACCAGGATGCAATCCAGGCCGAGCCGAGCCGCGGCCGCGGCGGTCTGCCGGCAGTGATTCGACTGCACCGCCCCCGCGGTGATCACGGTTTTCGCGCTCGCCGCACGCGCATCAGCCATCAGATATTCCAGCTTGCGGGTCTTGTTCCCGCCGAAAGCCAGGCCGGTCTGGTCATCGCGCTTGACCAGGAGCCGCGGCCCACCAAGATGAGCGGTCAGACGAGGCAATACCTCTACGGGGGTGGGAAGATGGGCGATTTGCAGGCGTGGTAGGTTTTTCATATCGCGTTCTTCGCGGTCAAATTGCTATAAATTGCCAAGACGCGCTTTGCTGCGGCGACGCATCAGTTCCAGGATGCGCGGCAGGGTTTGGGTGTATAGATTATACAACACAGGCCGCACAGGGTAATCATATGCGCCAAGGGTGCGCAAAACTGTGCCGCCCAATCCCTGTTTGAAGCGGAATACCCTCCACATTGAGTCGCTCTCGTCGAAGATTTCCGGCGCGCCCCACAGATCGTATACTGTACAGCCCATCTCTTTGGCGCGGCGCATGGCCTCCCATTGCAGCAGATAATTGGGCATCTTCTCCCGATGGGCCTCACGGGACATTCCATGCAGGTACCAGGCGCGACCCCCAAAGCGGAAGAGCATCACCCCCCCTACAGGCTCACCTTCCACCTCGGCTATCAACGGGTCGAGCATTCCGGCGTCGTAGAAAGCGCGCCATAGCTTTTGGTAATACTCTTCGCCACGGATCACGAAGTCACTGCGCGCCGACGTCTCGGCGTACATGCGGTAGAGCAAACCGAAATCCGCCATGTTGCCTATGCGCACTTTTGCTCCCTGGCGGTCGGCCAGACGCACGTTATAGCGCGCCTTCTGTTTCATGCGGGCTAACATCTCCTCCTCGGAGAGAGTCAAATCTACGATGACGGTGTTGCGGAATTGGATCTGCTCAGCGGAGTAGCGCCAGCCGCGGGACTGAAGCTCCGCTTGCAGCATCCCGCCCAGGGGGGAAAATTCAGCCCCGGGTTCGCCGGGCGCCCCCACCCCCAGTATGATGTCGGGATCCATCTTCAGGAAGATCGCCCCGCGCTGACGCGCCAGGCTTTGCAAGTCGTCTAACACTTTTTCCCTCGACGCTTCATCCCCCCAATCGCGCAACAACGGCCCTTTGGGAAGATACAGCACACGCAAGCGGGCGGCAAATCCGGCGATGGGGATGTGACGCTGCAGGATCAGCGCGGCGGCATCCGGTTTATGCTCATCCCCCCAAAGGCGGTGCGAGGGCGCCCAGCCAAAGCGCGCCTTGACCTGCCCCCACTGCCAGGTCTGCAGGAGATGAGGCTCGGGGAACGTTGCGATGATGGAATTCCAGGTATCTGAATTCACTGTGGGGATACAGGCCGAACCTCGGCTTCGATGTGTTCCCGGAGAGATTTGACCGCCGCCCGAAGGACATCTTCTCCGACGTAATTCATCAACGCTGCGCCCAAGAAGTAGGGCTTCATATCGAGATCAATATCCTTGGTGCTGGCTAATTTCTCGACATCTTCCAGCAGTTCTAGTTGGTCTTCGGGGGGGAGATTTTGCATCAACGCGATGCAAAAGGCAGGCAACGCCACCAGAGATTCGTCGAATGATATCCCACTCATGATCTCTTTGGCGCGGTCGGCTCGTACGGTCGCCCGCTGGCGATCCACCTCGCGGTCGGCTGCGCCAAGCACAACTTGAAGAAAACTGTTCGGGCCAACCGAGACATCCGTATCGCCGACGCGCACATTGAACAACGCCGAGCGGAACAAAGCCATCGCCCCGAAGCCAGCCACCAGAATCTGAGTCCAACGCACGGTATCCCCCTGGGCGTCGAACGTCCACCCAAAGCCGCGGATCAAAACCAGGGCGGCGACAGAAACGATTGCATTCAAGCCAAGGTAAAAGACTCCTGGGCGGCTGATGAGCGTTTTCCAGGGGTCGTCACGATAGCGCGAAATCAACTCACCCATGCCCACCAGAACGCCGAAGAAGAATACGATCAGCCCATCACACAGGGCGGCCCAGTCAATGTTCATAGCGACCTTCCCCCAGGCTCAACTTCTGAGGCGCGCCATGACATACTCGGCGCCTCCACGCGTCAGCAGGACGACTTTGGCGCCCTCGGTCACCGTCACGGTGATCAAATCCAAAGACTGCAAGGTTTCCAAAGAACTGGCAAATTCGTCAACGGGCATCTTGCTGGCTACGGCCACTTCAGGCAGTGGTTTCGCTTCGTCCTCGGAAAGTTGGCCCAACAGATGCAGCAGGCTATCTTCTGGCCCTTGCACAGACGAGCGTTTCTGTTGCAACAGGTCGAGATAGGTGCCAAATGTGCCTCTCTCTTGTCTGGATTGTTCTTTCATGATTTACCTTTCGTCAACTTACGATATAAATGTCACATGGTAACTATTCAGCCAAAAGGAGAAATTCCCGAAAAAAGGGTGTGCGTGGGGGTGCTGCGCACCCCCACGCACACCCTTTTTTCGGGCTAATCCGTTCGATGACTGAGCAGTTACGTCACATGAATGATTATATCACCAGAAGCAACTTCTCAGGTCTCGCACCCCCCTCGATCCCCCCGCCACGGAGGGAAGCTACTCCCTGCCCATCTCCCCGCTATCATGGGGGGCAGCCCCCTCCCCGATGTCGGGGAGGGTCGGGGTGGGGTCTGACTACTGTTTCAATTTGCGCACGTCCCCCACACGGATGGTCACGCCGATGGCATCGAGATGCTCCATAAAAGCCAGCACATAGCGCCGGCTGGTGTCGAAATGATCGCGAACCTGGGCTATGCTGATGCTCCCTTCTGCACCTAGGATGTTTCGCACGCTCTTCAGCATGTTTTCGTAATCCTCCCGCCGGAAGACAACTTCGTCGGAAATCGGAAACAATATCTCTAGGTCTACCAGGGCGTAATAGGGTTCTTCCCCTACTTCACTGACGCATTCCTTTACCGAAGGCGGCGAGTACGGATTTGCCGCGAACTTTCTCAGTAGACCATCAACAACCTTTTTCTGTTCCCCGGTAAATGCTACGGCATGCCCCGGTTGCCTGACGACAGGCCTCACGCTGATCCCCGGCATCCCGCCCCGCAGAGACATTTCCTCCAACCGCCCCTCTGTGGTGAGACTCTTAATCAAGGTTTCGAAAATCCTTACCGAAATGCCCAGTCGACTCTTCAACTCCTCGCGAGGGATTCCATGCCGTAAAGGATGAATCTGGTGGAAAGCCGCTACTTCCCCCTCTGCACGCCTCTGCAATTGATTCCAATACCCACGGCTGGCGATCAACGTGTTGTGCTGTTCCTGCGGGTCGCCGCCCAACGAGAGCACCTGGCCGCTGGCGTTCAACTCATCGTATGCTTCACGGATGAGCGATTGATCCAGGCTGGCCCGGCTGACCACATCCTTGAAAGGCGCCGCTCCCAGAGGCGCCAAGGCCTGCAAAAATATCTCTGCTGGCGTGCCTCTCGCCAAGGTCTCGAAACGATCCAGGACAGCCTGATCGAAACGTTTGTGGCGTCCCCTGGGATGAGGGTCAACCACCGCTCCGCCCCCGACCGTCTCAGGGGGTGAAGGCCGCCGCAGGATGTAGCGGTCGCCGCGCACGGCCACAATCGGCTCGGCAAATTCCAATTGCAGCCAGACCTCTCCGCCGGGTTCGAGCATATCGGCCCCCAGCAAGCGCAGGCGCGCCATCACTTCCGCCGCGCCCAAAAACAGCTTCATCTCCGTATTATGTTTAACAGGCTGAGTCGCTTCGGCCAGCAACCGAAAATGCACGTCCATGCGCCGGGTAGGTTGATAATCGCCTGGCCGGCAGACCACATCCCCCCGGTGGATTCGATCGAGGTCAATGCCGGAAATATTGACAGCTGTGCGGCTGCCTGGAACCGCGAGTTGGGTTTTGCGTTTATGCGTTTGCAGCCCCCGAACACGACCCTGCAAACCCTGGGGTAGAACGGCCACTTCGTCCCCAACCCGCAAACTGCCATCGGTGAGCGTGCCAGTGACGACGGTGCCAAAACCGGATACAGAGAAAACACGGTCCACATATAGGCGCGGACGCCCCAAATCGGGGCGCGGCGGCTTCTCGGCCAGAGTGCTCTCGAGGGCGCTCACCAATTCCGGGATGCCCTGCCCCGTCCGAGCGGAGACCCGCACCAGGGGGGCAGAATCCAACACGGTACCAGAAAGCGCCTCCCGTATATCGGCTTCGACCAGCTCGAGCCACTCGGAATCGCTGACCAGGTCTATTTTCGTCAGCGCGACCACGCCTCCCTGGATTTGCAGCAAATCCAGGATGGCCAGGTGTTCGCGAGTCTGCGGCATCACCCCCTCATCGGCGGCAACCACGAACAAGGCCGCATCCATGGCTCCCACGCCGGAGAGCATGTTTTCGATGAAATCACGATGCCCAGGGACATCTACGACGCCGATCTCCTCGCCGTTCGGCAGAGTCAGCCAGGCAAAACCCAAAACGATGGTCAGCCCGCGTTCTTGTTCCTCCCGCAGACGATCCGGGTGCATGCCGGTGAGCGCCTCGATGAGCGCCGATTTTCCGTGATCAACGTGACCTGCTGTTCCGATGACGCGCAAGTTGATCTACCGCAGACTGCCCTGAAGGCGCTCATGATCCGCCGTCCAGTCACGGACAGCTTCCAGTACGGCATGAAGGCGTTTCCAGGAAAACTCGGTCACTTCGCCCACAAGGTCCTGGAGTTCCTGAAGGTTGTCCTCGATCAAAGTGGCGCGTTCCCCTACACGTTCCAGACGACGGTTGGTATCGCTTTGCTGCTCATCATGCGAGAGCATATAATTCGTCCAGCGTTTCTGGTCATCGGCTTTGAAAGTATTCCACTCCTGCCGGAAGCGCTCTTCGGATAGACGCTGTAGTTCGGTCAACTCATTGGTGCGCCGCTCGACTTTTTGGTTAAGCTCTTCAGAGACCTCGTTGTTGCGTTGGACCTTTTGGAACGTTTCATCCAGAGAGCGTAGTCGTTCTTCGGTCTCTGCCGCCTGAGTCTCGATGGTTTCGAAACGGGCTCTCCAATCCTTCCATGTCTTTTCTCGGTCGGCCTCGGCTGAGGTCTGCTTGTTGAAGAAGGCGATCTGAGATTCAGTGCGTTCCTGTTCGACCGCAACCAGTTCCCTCAGACGAGAATCGATGCGCCGGAAATCCGCATCGAAGACCTCGAAACGTCCGCGATACTCATCGGATCGTTTGCGCAAGGCGGAGACTTCCCCCTGCAGATCCGTCAGCCGTTGGGAGTCCTGATTATGCCCATCGGTGAGGACGCGAGATGTACGTGCATGATCCTCGACCTGCAATCGGATCTCGTTAGCAGCCTGGGTGAGGCTATCAATCAACGTGGATAGACGCTTCTCCTCCAGCTCGCGCGCTTCCATTTTCTCCAGCACGGCAGGGATAGATTTGGTCAGCTTTTGGGCCTCTGCCAGATTTTTCTCGACCCCCTGAACCTCTACGCGCAAGAGCTTCTTGACTTCTGATTCGCGCTGTTCAGCCTTCTGTTTTTGTTGATTGACCCACTGACTAAACTCTGTCCGATTGCTGCTCAATGCTTCATCGAGTCGGTCGAGACGGCCCATGGCTGCTTTCAAACGTGTCACTTCGCTATCCAGGGCCTTGTTTTCTTGTTCCGCGGCTCGAAGTTTTCCCTCCAGGGCAATGATCCGATCTCTCAATTGAGTGAGGATGTTCTTGTCTTTGAGTCGTTCCTCATCGATCCACTCGATGCGTTTTTCGAGTTGTTGTAATTCCATACCTTTTTCTCCTCTTTTTGCGTTTATTCTCAACTCCTTTTCGACCGTGCTCAGTGCAAGCCTCGTGCGCCTCGAGGATGGGATTGAGAATAGATAGCTTGAAAGTAACTGCTCAGCCATCGAACGGATTAGCCCGAAAAAAGGGTGTGCGAAGGGGGCTACGCCCCCTTCGCACACCCTTTTTTCGGGAACTTCCCCGTATGGCTGAGTAGTTACGCTTGAAAAATTATAGCACGAACGCACCTGTGCGCACGCAGATTTCGAGTTTCAAGGCGTGAGTTCACTAAAATCAGTAGACTCAAGGCGTCAACCTTCCAAAAGTCGCTGAAATCGCCATGAGGGAAGGTAAGAACCATTGAGGAAACAGGCCAAAGAGAAATATCGCGCCGCTCCCCAATAATATCAGGGCGTAGGAAAAGAAATCAATTCTGCCAGCCTTGGGGGCGGGAAGCTCTTCTGGCCCCATGAGGAGCACCGCTAACGAGCGCAGGCCTCCCACCATCAGGCCTGCGCTTCCCAAAATCGCCCCGAGGCTGATCCAGGACCCATAAGCTGTCAACTGTTCCCAAAGAATTAGATAGACAGGGAATCCCCCCAAAATGGGAATCCCTACCAGACAAAAATGAGCCAGGATGAGGCCCGTTCCGACAACGGGATACCGCCGCCCGAAACCCTGAACCACATGAAACCGCAAGTCCTCTGAATGGGCTTTCAAGAACGATAAAGACAACGCCCAAACGCCCAAAGCCAGAATTCTGGGGAGGAATAATGCGAGCAGCATGTGCGCCCCCCCCGGCAGGCCGATTGCCAGGAAAGTTCGTCCAGTCTCGAGGATCAACGCAAATCCCAACATGCGCCCAAGATGACGCTGGAAGGCCGCCCAAACCCCTCCTACCACAACCATCATGATTCCCAAGATACGTAATATTTCCAACAGGTTTATGCTTTCATACAACAGAGGGTATCGCTGCATAAAACCAACAGGGAATAGAATGCCAACGCTGAACAAGGTCGAAATGACGAAAGTCGTCACATAGGGATGGGCGGTCTCGGTCAACATCGGCATCCAACTGTGCAAAGGGAAAATGCCAAGATGGAAAGCAAAACCGAAACCCAGGAAAATCGCTGCCCGGACGATATCTTGGGTGCTCACCGTTTCGGGTTCGATGCCACTCAACATCCACCCTGCCAACAAGATAAAAGGAACTCCCAACGTTTGATATGTGAGAAAACGCAACACGCCCCGATTGACAGGTTCCCCCATCGGAGTCAGCATCAACACGCTCAACAAGATGGCCACTTCGATCAATAGCGCTGCGTAGAGTATAGGCTGAACCGCTAATGCAGCGATCAACACAGCCACATTTGCCAAACCTAACGGGATAAACGAGGGAGGGGTAGATATCACCAACGCCCCGATATACCAAAACGCGAGCGCGGAATAGAGCAAGGCGATCTGAGGACGATCGGGATTCGTGATCACGAAGCTTCGACCTGCAACGGCAAGTTGTTCCTGGATTTTGAACGCCCAGGGGCCAAAGCTCATCACTTCGCCAACTTTCAACCCCCAGGCCAACACTGCTAATATCAACGCGGTAGCGATCGCTGCGACCAACGATATGGCGCGGTAACGCGATAAGAAGATCAGCGCAAAGGCGACTAATCCCGGCAGGAGGATCCAAATAAACGGCGCACTCATCTTTCCCTCTCCGTTCCAGCGACGATATTGAAATAGGCGCCGGTAAGCGCCAGCCCCAACGTGACAACCGCCAGCATGGCGTTGACCAACAAAGATGTTTCCATCGTCGCATAGAATATCTCGAAGCCGGATAACACCGTCAGTAAACCTAAAACAACGCGGATCGGTTGGGCAGTCAATCCCAGGTGAACGAGACCCAGGCCAATCAATAACAATCCCCCCATAATTTGAACTTCTGATGCTCGCAATACCCATCGCCCGACGCCGGGGGTCAGAACGAAAGCCACAAATCCGATGAAACCGGCAAGGAAGACGCGAAACAAAACGCCGCTCAGCCAGCGGCCTAATTCGTCCTCCCACGCCAAAGCCTGATCCACCAGACCCATTCCTATGACAGCCGCAGAAATCCAACCTGTTACCAATTTGACCACTGCATACTCGATAGGCCATGCCAGGCTGACCAGTATGAATACGCCGACATATTGAGCGCCCAAGGCGCTCATGCTCACCCGCCAATCACGGCTGACCAGTAGTATGAGGGCGGTGACTCCAACCCAGGCAGATGCCAACGGCGCAATAGCGGTAAGATTCATTCGTCAGCCGCCCCCGCTCAGTTGGATCATCAACGATACCAGCAAGATCAACATAATCAAAGACCACAGAACGCCGCCTTCTCCTTCCAAAATCAGGGATATCGAAGAAAAAAACCGGCTGGCAGTATGATAGAGCCACCAAAACAGACGATACATCCATTCCAGGGAGAGCAAACCTCGCAAACCCGTCGCGATCGAGGATAACATCGCGAACTGCAGTTTTCTAAGAAATAGAAACACAACCGCCAGACAAAAAGCAACTATCCCCCCCCACCAGCCAACGGAGTTCATAGATAAACCTGATCCTCGAGCCAACCCATGGGATAGGGCAATCCCCCAATGGGCAATCACCAACAATATCAATCCGAGTGGGCACACGATCAGCATCCACCGTTCGACTCCTTCACCCGGCGGAGGTTTCTGGAGGAGATGACGGGCATATCCCAGCAACAAAAGGGCATGAGCCAGGACGAATAACAACACAAGGAAGAATCCTGAATGGCTATAAAGAATCCCTCCGCGCCATGCTGGTGTAAATGGGAACAGCGAAAAGCTTATGATACCGAGGAAAGCCAGCGCAGACACAAACCGGCTTCGGTATGAAATCAAGAACAATATCCCTCCCGACGCCAGCAACGCCACGCCCCAGGCCATGCTCGCATCGGGAAGGCGATACACTGCCGAAACCAGCGCCATCGTCGCCATGCCCAAAATCCAGTAAGGCCGCCCGTCCAACTCATTGGGGGCTTGAAACCAGGCAAATCCGCCATACAAAGCAGCCGCCACCCCCACAGCCAGCAAATAGGGCTGCCATGACGCGGGGACACCCACATGAGCTACCCTTGCCAGTACGACCAGACAACTTGTCACTGGCGTCAGCCGAACGATCGTGCCCAATCCCCGCCTCAATGGCGGCTCCTGGAAGAATGGTTGGTGAGGCGGCAGTACCCCCAACCGCAAACCCACCGCCAACAATAATAGACCGCTGACCTCAGCGGGAATGGCATCGAAAACAAGAGCCGTCCCCAACGACAGGGCCTGCAAGGTAGCCGCCAACACCAGTAGAAGACCTACCAGGCGCACCGACAAAGCCACGACAACCCGTTCGCGATGCCCGCTCGTTGGAACTCTTTGGAGCAGAAGGAATGTTTCAGACAAATCGGCGACCGCCCACGCCAGCATCAGCGTAAGCGGGTTTCCCGCAAACACGGCCAGCAACCCCAGGCCGGTCATCGCCAGGCTGGCAGCCCAGGCCTGGGGATCGACATCGGTAAATCGAAGGATATCGGTGAGCAGCACTGCCAGAGGGAAAGCAGCCAAGGCCGCCGCATAGACCCAGGAAATTTCATCCAGGAGCAAAGCCGGAGTGGCCGAGAACAATGTCGCCGGTCTCCATTGCATGAGCGTAATGATCGTCGGCGACTGCAAACGCGCGACCAGGATCAGGATCCAGGCCGTCAGCGCGCCGCCCAACGCGAAAAACCACAAATAACCAGCTCGTACCCGAAACCGGTCCAATACCAGGATGATGATCGGAACGGAAAATAGGAGCAGGATCGAAAGAAAGATCAACATAGGAAAACCAGAGAGGAATAATAGCCCACTGGCCCAATCTAGGCAAGAGCGATTACGATTTGCAAAAATATCTCCAGCGAGTACAATACGGGCAAATCGCCTGCCCAGGCGCGATTACGAAAAGGAAACCACCCTCATGGCTCATGCTACCTTTCATTTCCCTGAAGGATTTCTCTGGGGAACCGCTACTTCTTCTCATCAGGTCGAAGGCAATAACACGAACAACAACTGGCATTATTGGGAACAGGAGGGACGCATAGATTCGGGGCATACGTGTGGATTGGCCTGCGACTGGTGGGGTGGTCGCTGGCAAGATGATTTCGACCGCGCTTCCGAGGCGGGTCAGAACACCCATCGTCTCTCTATCGAGTGGAGCCGAATCCAGCCCGCGCTCGACCGCTGGGACGATGACGCCCTGGATCATTACAGGCAAATGCTGCGCGGCCTGACCGAACGGGGCCTGACCCCCATGGTAACCCTGCATCATTTCACCGATCCCCTCTGGCTGATGTTTCTAGGCGGCTGGGAATACGAACCTGTTGCAAGCCACTTCGAGGCCTATGTGCGCAGAGTCGTCGAAGCCCTGGGCGATTATGTGGACCTGTGGTGCACGATCAATGAACCAAATGTCTACGCAGCGATCGGGTACCTCTTTGGGGATTTTCCCCCCGGCAAGAAGAAGCTGGGAGCAGCCTACCGCGTGATGACCAACCTGGCGCGCGGCCACGCCGCCGCCTATCATGCCATCAAAGAACTTCAGCCCCACTCCCGGGTAGGCATGGCAATCAATTACCGCGGCTTTTTACCTGCCCATAAGTTCCTGCCTTCAGACAGGATTTTAGCCAAGGCGCTCTCACGAATTTTCAACGACTTTTTCCCTCGCACCGCCAAAGATGGCGTCTTACGATTCTTGGCTCACAGCAAGCGGATCCCTGAGGCCAGGGGCACCCAGGATTTCCTGGGGCTGAACTACTACACGCGCGAATTTGTGACCATCAATCCATTTTCTCCCGGCAACATGGTTTTCTTCGTCAAGAATTTCTACGACCCCGAAGCCGAACTCAGCTCAACCGGCTTCATCGCCAACGAACCCCTGGGCTTCTTCGATGCGCTCAGATGGGGCTTACAATTCGACGTGCCAATCATCGTCACCGAAAACGGCGTCGAAGATCATGAAGACTCGATGCGACGCCGCTATCTGATCCAGCACATTCACCAACTGTGGCGCGGGGTGAACTTCAACTGGCCTATCGAGGGATACTATCATTGGACCCTGGTGGACAATTTCGAGTGGGAACGCGGATGGACCCAGCGCTTCGGCTTGTGGGAGTTGGAACCAGAAACCCAAACCCGTCGCAAACGCCCCAGCGCCGATCTATACGCGGCAATATGCCGGCAGAATGCCCTCTCCTCGGAAATGGTGGCCGAGTTTGCGCCGGAGTTGTTGGAAAGCATGTTCCCTGGTTAAGAAGTTATGGTATAATGCTGCCCGCTCGAAACGAAGTGGAGAGGTCGCATAGTCCGGTCTAGTGCGCGCGCCTGGAGAGCGCGTTTACCGAAAGGTAACGCGGGTTCAAATCCCGCCCTCTCCGCCTGATGAATGTCGGTAAGATGACGACTTTTCACCGAAATCGCCCGGTTTTCACCGGGCGAATATTTTTAATGCGCTGTAACTGCTCAGCCATCGAACGGATTAGCCCGAAAAAAGGGTGTGCGCAGGGGGCGTAACCCCCTGCGCACACCCTTTTTTCGGGAATTTCTCCGTTTGGCTGAGTAGTTACAATGCGCTGAAAGATGACCACGCCGAACAGAAAAAAGCGCCTGAATGCAAGCCGAAAACCCATCCAATCAAGGTCAGGGGAACGCCTCTCAATCGTGATATACTTCCCGAAACACAACCACGCATCCAAGGAGCGATCAACCATGAAGGATTTTCTCGCCGTTTCCGATTATTCTCCCGAAACATTACAAGCATTGCTCGATTCAGCAATACAACTCAAAGAGGAGTGGAAAAGCGGGGGCAACAAACCCATCTTCAAGAACAAAGTATTGGCCATGATCTTCCAGAAGCCCAGCCTGCGGACGCGCGTCTCTTTCGATATGGCTATGCGTCATTTCGGCGGCGACGCCCTCTACCTCTCGCCGGCGGAGATTGGGCTGGGCAAGCGCGAATCGATTGCCGATATAGCCCGCGTGCTTTCAGGCTACGTGAATGCGATCATGGCGCGCGTCTTCGACCACGCTCATGTCGTCGAGCTGGCCAAGTGGGCCAGCGTCCCGGTGATCAACGGCCTGAGCGATTACAACCACCCCTGCCAGGCCATGGCCGACGCCCTGACGATCTACGAAGAATTCGGCAAGTTGAAAGGGCTGAACGTCACCTATGTGGGCGACGGCAATAATGTGGCCGTCTCGCTGATGCACGTCTGCGCCAAACTAGGCGCAAACTTCACCATTGCCAACCCAGCAGGATACAACATTGCCCAAAAAGCAATCGAGATCGGGAAGAGATTCACCGCCGAGAGCGGCAGCGCGATCACGCTCCTGAACGACCCCCATGCTGCAGTGAAAGAGGCCGATGTCATCTACACCGATACTTGGACCAGCATGGGGCAGGAAGAAGAAACGCAAAAACGCCAGCAAGTCTTCCCGCCCTTCCAGGTCAACGAGAAATTGGTCGCCGAGGCCAGAAAGCACGTCATCGTGATGCACTGCCTGCCCGCCCACCGCAGAGAAGAGATCACAGACGAGGTCGCTGACGGGCCGCACTCCCGGCTGTTCCCCCAGGCGCACAACCGGCTGCACGCGCAGAAGGCAATCTTAGTGCATCTTATGAGCTGAATTACGTTTTACGTTTGTAACTACTCAGCCATACGGGGAAGTTCCCGAAAAAAGGGTGTGCGAAGGGGGCTACGCCCCCTTCGCACACCCTTTTTTCGGGCTAATCCGTTCGATGGCTGGGCAGTTACAAACGTAAAGCGTAAAACGTGAGGTCCTATGAATATCTGTATTCCGAAAGAACGCCGCGATTCCGAATACCGCGTCGGATTGACCCCCGTGGGAGTCAGGCTGCTTTGCGACGCCGGGCGCACCTGTTATATCGAGCACGAGGCCGGCCTGGGAAGCGGCTTTAGCGATTACGATTACCAACAGGCTGGCGGGCAAATCGTATACAGCGGCGAAGAAATCTATGGGAGGGCTGATCTGCTCCTCAAGGTCGCCCGGCCAATCCAGATCGAATTCGATTGGATGCGCCAGGGCCAAACGATCGCTGGATTTCTGCATCTGGTGGCAGGACAATCCGGGAAAATCGAGGCGCTGCTCGAAAAAAGGATCACCGCCATCGGCTACGAAATCATCCAGGACGATGAGGGCAACCTGCCGGTGATGACTCCCGTGAGCCAGGCCGGGGGACGGATGGTCCCCCAGGTAGCGGCCACACTGACGCAGAACAACTTTGGGGGCAAGGGAATCCTCCTCGGCGGAGTACCAGGCGTCCCCCCCGCGGAGATCGTCATCCTGGGTGGGGGCACCGCGGGCAGCGCGGCAGCGCGCAATTTCCTCGGCCTTGGGGCTACGGTTCACATCCTCGACCATAATCTCGAAAGATTACGCCAGTTGGATCAGGTATTCCAGGGGCGCGTGGTTACAATGGTTTCTCACCCCTTCAATATCGAGAGAGTCTGCCGCTTTGCAGACATCCTGGTGGGCGCGGTGCTCATCCCTGGAGCGCGTGCGCCTGTCCTCGTCACCCGGGGGATGGTCAGGGCGATGCGCCCGCGCTCCGTGATCATTGATCTCTCGATTGATCAGGGCGGCTGCATCGAGACCAGCCGGCCCACCACCCACAGCAACCCCACGTATATCGAAGAAGGCGTCATTCACTATTGCGTCCCCAACATGACCGGCGTCTTAGGTCGCACGGCTACCCACGCCCTGAACAACGCCTCCTGGCCCTTCATCCAAATGATCGCCGAGATCGGCCTGGAGAGGGCTTTGGAAGAAAGCGCCAGCCTGAAACGCGGCTTGTACACCCATCAAGGCCAGATCCTGCAAACGGCGCTGCAAGACGCGCTGCAAGGGAGACGCCAGCCATGAGCTGGGCTGAACAGTACAAGACGAAAGTGGCGACCGCGGAGGAAGCCGTCAGAGCTGTCCAATCTGGGGATCGCATCTTCCTCACCGGAAACTGCTCCGTCCCCTCGACCATTCTGGCAGCGATGGTTGACTATGCGCCGAATCTAGAAAACGTGGAAATCTGCCAGGCGCTGACCATCGGCTCGGCGGATTATGTGAAACCCGAGATGGAGGGACACCTGCGGGTGAACACGATGTTCATCAGCCACAACAATCGGGAGGCTGTTCAGGCTGGTCGGGCGGATTTCACGCCGGTACTGCTCTCGGAGTTTACCCTGCTCTTTAAAAACGGACACTTGCCCCTGGATGTGGCTTTCGTGCATCTTTCCCCCCCGGATGAACACGGCTTTTGTAGCTTCGGCGTGGAAGTGGGATTAAGCAAAAGCCCGGCTGAATCAGCGGAGATCATCATCGCCGAGGTCAACGAACAGATGCCCCGCACCCTGGGCGACTCCTTCATTCACGTCAGCAAGTTGGATTACGTCGTTCCGGTGAACTACGCGCTTCCAGAACTGGGCATGGGCGGAGAAGAACCCAGCGAGATCGTCGAGAGCATAGCCAGCCACATCGCCGAATTGATCCCCGATGGCGCCACCATGCAGATGGGCATCGGCGTGATCCCCGATGCGGTGCTCAAGCACCTTTATGACAAGAAGGACCTCGGCGTTCATACCGAGTTATTCTCCGACGGCGTCATCGAGCTGGTCAACGCCGGGGTCCTCACCAACGCGCGCAAGACCCTCCACCAGGGCAAGATCATCGCCGGATTCATCCTGGGCACCAAGAAACTCTATTCCTGGGTGCATAACAACCCGCTGATCGAATTCCACCGCACCGAGTACGTCAACGATCCCTTCGTGATCGCCAGGAACGATCGCATGGTGGCAATCAACTCGGCCATCGAGGTGGATCTCACTGGGCAGGTCTGCGCCGACAGCATCGGGCCGAAATTGTACAGCGGCGTGGGCGGCCAATTGGATTTCATCTATGGAGCTTCGCTCTCGAAAGGCGGAGTTCCGATCATCGCCCTGCCCAGCAAGACCAGGGATTTCAGCCGGATTGTCCCTTTGCTCAAACATGGCGCAGGAGTCGTCACCAGTCGCAATCACGTTCACTATGTCGTCACCGAATACGGCGTAGCTGACCTGTATGGCAAAACCATCCGCCAGCGGGCGCAGGCGCTGATCGCTGTTGCACACCCCGACTTCCGCGCGGATTTGTCGAAACAGGCGCGGGAATTGCATTATATTTAGCGTTTCGCGTTGAACGTTCAACGTGAGTAACTGCTCAGCCATCGAACGGATTAGCCCGAAAAAAGGGTGTGCGAAGGGGGCTGCGCCCCCTTCGCACACCCTTTTTTCGGGAACTTCCCCGTTTGGCTGAGTAGTTACCAACGTGATACATATTTGCGGAGTAAAGTATGACCCGCCGCGCAAAAATCGTCGCTACAATTGGCCCGGCCAGCCAGGATGAAGATACCATCCGACGCTTGATCTCTGCGGGGATGAATGTCGCCCGGATCAATTTCTCGCATGGCAGGTATGATGACCACGCCCTGACAGTCGAGCGCCTGCGCAGGATTTCTGGGGAGCTTCAGCAACCCCTGACGATCTTGCAAGATTTGCAGGGCCCCAAAATCCGCACCGGGGAATTGGCCGAGGGGCAAATCGAACTCGTCCCAGGGCAAACGCTTACGCTGACGACAAAAGCAATCTCTGGCGACGCGCGGCGCGTCTCCGTGGATTACCCTAACCTGACCCACAGCGTCCAGGTCGGCGGGCGGATATTTTTGGATGACGGCAACCTCGAATTGCAGGTGAAATCCATCGGGAAAGAGTCTGTGGAGACCGAGGTGATCCTGGGAGGCAGGCTCGAACCCCATAAAGGAGTCAACCTCCCCGGGGCTGATCTGAATCTCCAGGCTTTTACCGAGAAGGACCAGGCTGACCTTGCCTTCGGGTTGGAACAGGGCGTGGATGCCATCGCTCTATCGTTCGTACGAACAGCCGATGATATCGCCCTCCTGCAACAGGCGATCCCTCGAACGGTAGATCTATGTCAGATTCCCATCATCGCAAAATTAGAACGACCCGAGGCCTTAGTCAACCTGCACGAGATTATCCACGCCGCAGATGGGGTGATGGTGGCGCGCGGAGATTTGGGAGTGGAGATGCCCCCGGAGATGGTGCCCATCGAACAGAAGCGAATCATCCAGATGGCCAACCGCCATTCCAAGATGGTGATTACGGCGACCCAAATGCTCGATTCGATGATCCACAGCCCCCGCCCAACCAGGGCAGAGGCCTCCGATGTAGCCAACGCTATCTTCGATGGCAGCGATGCGGTGATGCTCTCCGGCGAGACCGCGGTGGGACGCTACCCGGTCAAATCGGTAGAAATGATGAGTTCGATCATCTGCCAGGCCGAAGCGCATATGCGCGAGTGGGGCCATGCCGAGATTCAACGCGCCGAAGACCTGCCTGCCGACGACGCTCTTTTTATCACGCGGGCGGCCAATGAAATGGCGCGCGACAAAGATATGGCTGCGATTGCCGTATTCACCCAAAGCGGCCGCACGGCGCGCCTGATGTCCAAATCGCGGCCGGGGGCGCCGATTATCGCCTTTACGCCAATCGAATGCGCCTACCGACAGATGGGCATGATGTGGGGGGTGACTCCGCACCTGACGCCCCATTCCGATACGGTCGAGGATATGCTCGGTCACGTCGAGAAGGCCCTGATCGCTGAGACTTCTATCCGCCCTGGGCAGGAAGTGGTGCTGATCGCCGGATTCCCCATCGGCGCGCGCGGGCCGGCAAATTTCGCATTGCTGCACACCATCGGGTTGCGCAGGGAGTAGAAAATGTCTAAACGAATTGCAATTACCGGCGCTTACGGATATAGCGGGAAATACATCGCCCGGCGCCTGCTGGCCCAGGGCGATGAAGTCATCACGTTGACAGGGCATCCTGAACGGGAGAATCCCTTCGGCGAAGCGATCCAAGCGTACCCCTTCGACTTCGATCACCCTGAAAAGCTGGTCGAATCTCTTAGCGGGGTAGATACGCTCTTCAACACCTATTGGGTGCGTTTCTCCCATGGGGAAACAGCCTTCGAGAAAGCGATCAAGAATACCCGCATACTCTTCGAGGCAGCCAGAAAGGCCGGCGTCAGGCGGGTAACGCATGTCAGCATCACCAACCCAAAGATCAACTCCCCCCTGCCCTACTTCGCAGGCAAGGCCCAATTGGAGGCAGACCTGAAGGCTTCGGGGCTGTCCTACGCCATCATCCGGCCCACGGTTGTCTTCGGCAAGGAGGATATCCTGATCAACAACATCGCCTACCTTCTACGGCGATTCCCCTTTTTCGCCATCCCTGGTTCGGGAGATTATCGCCTCCAACCGATCTTCGTCGAGGATCTGGCTGAAATCGCCGTCTTGGCTGGTGAGCGTTCTGAGGATATGGTCATAGACGCTGTCGGCCCTAAGGTCTACACATTCAGGGAATTAGTGGAGGAAATTCGAGCAGCCGTTGGAAGCCGGGCATGGCTCGTACACCTTTCGCCCTCGCTGGCGTTGACATCAGCGAGGGTGCTGGGGCTTGCTCTTCGAGATGTGGTGCTCACGCATGATGAAATACGAGGCCTGATGTCTGACCTCTTGATCTCCGATAAAGCGCCGACAGGGAAAAAAGAGCTTAGAGATTGGTTGAGAGAAAACGCTGCTGAAGTCGGCGCGCATTACGCTTCGGAGTTGAAACGCCACTACTTCAATTTAAATCCATGACACACACACGAAAACTCTCATCCCGTTTCGAAGGAGCGCTCATTTACGCCTCGCGGCTGCACGCACGCCAGACTCGAAAGAAGACCGACACTCCCTATATCGCTCATCTCCTGGGCGTCACCGCCCTTGTGCTGGAATCGGGCGGGAGCGAAGATGAGGCTATCGCTGCCCTGCTGCATGATGCTGTCGAGGATCAAGGAGGTCGAAAGACACTGCAGGAGATTCGGCAGCGTTTCGGGAATAAAGCGGCCGATATCGTCGCGGGATGCACTGATACGTTTGTCTTCCCAAAGCCGCCCTGGCGTGGACGAAAAGAAGCTTATATCGCCCACCTCCACGGAGCTTCCCCGGAAATCCGACGCGTATCCCTGGCCGACAAGCTACATAACGCCCGCTCGATTCTGCGCGACCTTCGCATGGATGGCGAGATCATTTGGGAAAAATTCAATGGGGGAAAAGAAGGCACGCTGTGGTATTATCGCTCCCTCCTCGACACCTTCAAGAAATTGGACGACAATTTCCTGGTGGGCGAACTCGAACGAGTCGTCCTCGAGATCGAACGTCTGGCAAAACAAACCACTTCCACGATTTGATGTCCTGGTGGGCGTGTTTCACTGAATAGCGCTGACCCGCACGCAATTGCGGCCAGCCTGTTTAGCAGCATACAAAGCAGTATCGGCGCGGTCGAACAGGGTAGCCAAATCAGGTGTATCTTCGGCCATTTCGGCGACCCCCAGGCTGATCGTCATAGATAATTTCCCCTGTGTGGTTTCGAAAGGATTTCCTTCGATTTGTCGCCGCAAGCGTTCGGCGATGATGCAGGCATCAGAAAGGTCGGTTACTGGCAACACCACCGCGAACTCCTCGCCTCCATAACGCCCCAGGATATCAATTTCACGAATGCTGCTCGAACACTCTTGAGCCAGAGTCCGCAAAACCTGATCGCCGACGCCATGGCCATAGGTATCATTGATTTTCTTGAAGTAATCAATATCCAGCATGATGGCCGATACAGAATTTCCATAACGGCGCGCCCGCTCGATCTCGAGGTGGCCAAGTTCGAAGAGACGGCGACGGTTGTGAATGCCAGTCAATTCATCCGTCGTCGCCAACCATTGGATCTCTTCGAATAGCCGTGTATTTTCGATGGCAATGGCTACATGGTCGGCAAACGCAGACGCCATACGGATGTGTTCCGAGTTATAGAAAAATGGTTGCGTGTGATCTACCGCCAGCATGCCGATGACTTTTTCGCGCACAACGAGGGGAACACCTAGCCAGGAGCGGATGTGGCTATGGGGTTCTCGAAGAAAAGGGGAATAGTGCTTGCTTGCTTCACCGAGAATGATCGCTTTACGTCCCTGGATGACCTCTGTATTGGGGTTATCGCCAGGAACGGGAAATCGAAATCCGAGAATCGCATCGGGTTCAGGCCACCCTCGGCCGCCAACGATCTCGAGGTATCCATCCACTAACAACTGCACCGATGCGCTATCGAATGGCACAACATGCTCCAATTGCTCCAATATCTTATCAATAGCTTCATCCTGATGAAGGGAGGCGGCGACTACCGCGCTCGCCTGTCGCAAGGTTTCAGCCTCGATGCGCCGACGGCGTTCAGACTCGAACAGACGCACATTCTCCAGGGTCAGCGCGGCTCTCTCTGCAAAAATACCCATCAGACGCTCGTCATCCTGATCGAAGGCGTTCGATTCTTTACTTTGCACATCTATAACCCCGATTACCTGGTCGCCTTTCTTCAACGGAATGGCAAGTTCCGACCGTGCTGCTTTCCAATTGGGGACATAATCAGGATTTTCACGAACATCGGGGATGTTTACAACTTCACCAGACCGAAATGCGCGGGGGACTAAACCGGGACCATCCAGCTTCAGGGTGCCTTTCGAGACCTCATCAGCATACGGACCTTGCACAGCCACCCGGATAATCTCGTTTTTCCCCGGCTCGACGACGAACAAACTACAGTTGGATTTGCCGAACTCAGCCAAAACTGTTTTCACGATGGTTGCCGTCACATCTTCCAGAACCGGCGCGCTGGTGAAGAATAAAGTTTCCGAGGCGCGATATAAGCGATTGAGTTCGAGATTGCGCTGCTGTAAGGCCTGTTGAGATTTCCGCAGCGACTCAGTACGTTTTGCTACTTCCTCCCCCAACTCTCCAGCATACTGTTGAACCTGGTCGTAGAGTTGAGCATTGCGCAAGGAAGTCGCCGCATAACAGGCGATCGTGGAAAGCAGTTCGCTGTCGGCCTCGGTGAATTCCCCTTCGATTTTGTTCACGGCAGTCAATACGCCGATCGATTTGCCCTCGACCAGTAATGGGACAACTAACATCGAGCGCGTCGGGAGGTCGCTGTCTATGGCGATTTTCGGGAAATGGCCCGGGGCGGTCGAAACATCATTGATTATCTCCGGCTTTCCTGACCGTAATACCCTGGAAACAATCCCCTCCCCGGCAGGAACGCGCATTCCAACAACATCGTCTATTGCTGCTCTGAAAACCAGCCCACCTGTGCTTTCGTCTGGTAACAATAAGGCGCAACTCTCAGCGCGGACGTGTTTTACAGACTGTTCCACGATCAAACGCAGCAAACGATCGGTATCCTTCGTCGAAGAGATCGCCAACCCAATCTTATTCAAGGCTTCCAATTGAGATACTTTCTCATCCAGAGTAGCGCTTGTTTTTACTCTGCGGGAGATGTCGCGAATGCTGCAAAAAACTAAAATCTGACTTTCGGTTATCAGGGGGCTTAGAAAGATTTCCGAGAAAAATTCTTCCCCGTTTTTTCTTATGCAAGAGAGTTCTATGTTGGAGGCTATTCGACGAGCTACCGCATCCTCGAAATAGACGCTCCTGCACTTTCTATGATTCTCTCGAAACTTCTCAGGAATCAACATTTCCACACCCTGACCAATCAGCTCATCATGCCGATAACCAAAAAGCAACTCCAACTGACTATTGACGCGGCGAATACACCCAAGATCATCTACGATAAGCATGGCCTCAGGAGAGGCATCCAATAGAAAGAGGGAGAGAACATCCTGCCCGTTAGTAGATAATGCCATTGCTTATTTCCGGGAATGCATTACCCTGAAGAAAAACCTTGTATACATGTAACTACTCAGCCAAACGGGGAAGTTCCCGAAAAAAGGGTGTGCGAAGGGGGCTGCGCCCCCTTCGCACACCCTTTTTTCGGGCTAATCCGTTCGATGGCTGAGCAGTTACGTATACATTATCTTACCATAGCGCGGCCTCCAACTGCAACCAATACGAAAGAAGTAAACCAGAACGCAGGTTTGATTTACTCATCTCATCGAATTTGGTATGATTAACTCGTCATTCTTTCGATAGACAGCTTCGTTTTTGCTCGAGGCAATTCGATTTATGAAGGTTCTCATCGTTCAATCCGAGATCGAAGCGGCGCAAACCCTCACAGAGATTTTCATCCAACGCGGAGACGAGGTTTACACCACCGTAGAAATTGGCGATGCAATCCCCATTCTACAGAGGGAAAAACCAAATTTGATGGTTCTGGATCTCCATTTACCCGCGGATGCTCTCTTCGAGTTACTACGCGGCCTTCAGGAGCGATACCCCGAGGTGAACGTGATCATTTCGAATCGGTATCCGGATCTATCCCGCGAGCTGGAAGTCAAAGAATACGGGGTGAACACGTTTTTACGATCACCCTTCAACAAATCCTGGGTGGAGCAGGCAATCAAGAATTTGGAGCATGCCGACATCGAAGATGAACAAAGCAGCCGAAGTATACAATCAGCGCTGCCCCGTGTACGTATCCCTGTCCGCATCAAGATCATCCTCCCATACCTTTTATTATCGCTGCTACTGGCGATGGGCGCCGGCTATATCGTCAGCCGGGTGGCCTTGGATACCATCGAAGACCGCTTTGTGAATAACCTGATCGAAGTCGGGCAGTTGACATCCGCCTGGCTCGTGGAAGAGGAAAGCAATCGCTTAGAGACCCTGCGGTTGCTGGCGTTCACCGATGGTCTGGCCGAATCGCTCACCAATCATGATGCAGAAACGCTGCGCGACCTGGTTTTAGGTCTGGCCATCAACAACCAAGAAGAGGCGATCGAGGTTCTCGACCTCCAGGGGGTAGCCCTGGTTTCGATCCGCCATACGCCGGAAGGCGGGCGAGAAGACTATGAGTTTTCGAGGGGGGATGACATCTTCGCCGACGCAGCCTTTGTCCAGCAAGTGCTAAAACATCAAGTAGATGAGCAGGGCGATAAATTCGCCGGGCTTATCCAGGCGCCCTGGGGCGAATTCTTCTACATCGCTGGACCCATCATGGACGATCAGAATCAACTCGTCGGCGCGTTGCTGGTTGGGCGCTCGATTTCGACGATGGTGCTGGAAACCAGGGAAAAACTCCTGGGGGAACAAAGCACCTTCGCCCATATTTCCTTGTATGATGCAAACGGGCAGCCATTAGAAACCACCCTCAAAGAACTGGAAGCAATCGGCCTATCAGCCGAATCGGCGACAGAGATATTGACGCGCCAGGAACAAGCCAGTCAAATGAGGCCGATCAATGTGGCTGGAATCGAATATCGTGAGATTCTTGGCCCGTGGGAAGTGCGCGGCGGCCAGGATATTGGGTTGGTCGGCGTTTCGCTGGCAGAGACCTTCCTGGTACACCCCAGCCAGCAGACGCAAATTCAAATCTATGTTCTAGCCACGCTGGGCCTGCTCCTGATCATCATTACCGGGATACTCCTCGCCAGAAGGATCACCCAGCCTCTCAAACAAGTCGTCACAGCGGCTTCCGAGGTCAGCCAGGGAAAGTGGAATGTCACTGTCGAGCCTCAGGGGAGCGACGAGCTGGCGGTTTTGGCTCATACCTTCAATTACATGGTTTCGCATCTCAAGGAAGGGGAGATCTACAGAGATCTGCTTGGGCGGACGATCACCCCTCAGGTGCGGGATCAGCTTAGAAAGGGGCTTGCATCCGGAAATCTCAAACTGGAGGGACAGAATACCATCGCCACGGTGATGATCACCGATATCCGCGGGTTTACCGTCATCTCAGAAAGTGAAGCTCCGACGACCATTTTGAGTTGGCTCAACCAATATTACGGGGAAATCGTCCCGATCATCAACGCCTACGATGGTGTGACCAATGAATTCGTCGGCGATTCCGTGATGGCCTTTTTTGGTGTCCTGCCGGCGACACTCGAGCCATCCGAGAGCGCGCGGCAGGCCTGTATGGCCGCAGTGGATATGCTCCAGGCTGTGAAGGCCATGAACGCAAAACGCCTCGAAAGAGGCGAGCCACCCATGGTGACCGGCATTGGAGTCAACACCGGCGAGGTGGCCGCCGGCGGCATGGGCACCGCTGATAGACTACACTATGCGGTGATCGGCGACACCGTCAACGTTACCCAGCGCATCGAAGACCTCACCAGAGAACTCGGCGAGACCAGCGCCATCGTCAGCCAGGATACGTATGAAGCCCTGGGCGTCTACCGCGAGGACTTTATGTTTGCCCCAATGGGCGATCATCTATTCAAAGGTAAATCCGAGCCAATTATGGTATACCGACTTCTGCCAGTAAGAATCGAGGCCCCACAACCCATCCTGGTGAACATCAACGTGGCCCCCCCGGAAGACTTGATGATCTTGAAAGGGATCAGTTCGAGAATCGCCAACAATATCGTCGAATACAGAAATACTCATGGGAATTTTTCTCACATTGACGAGATCAAAAAAGTCTCGGGTATTGGTAAAATCAGGTTTAGAAGAATCAAAGATTACATAACGACCGCCGATCTGGTAAGGACGTAGATGGCTACGGTAGAACGAACCGCTCTCCATAAGTTCGATTGGTCGAGCCTCCGCACGCAGTGGATTCTGGCCTTGCTGCTCACCTTTCTGGTGATGAGCGGCATTTGGGCTTCTGTGTTCGCCCAAGGGATCAGACCCTCACAAGGAATCGAATTCATACCCATATCTATGCGCGCCAATGCCCAGGCGGATTACAGCAGCGACCCAAACTTATCCTTCCGCCCGGTTTCGCTGCAAATCGTCGAAGATGTGCTACAGGATGAATCCCCCTCGGATGGCAGTATAAATGATCGAATAGCAAATCTAGAAGCCCAACTCATGACTCCCATCCCTACTGTGACCCCCATGCCGACGGCAACGCCTGCCAGCGGAGTTGGCGTCACCCCCCGGCCTACCGCAACACCCGAAACGAGAAAAGGCTCAGGAGGCGCAGCCTCACCAACCAGTGATTCCCAGGCGAGAACGAGCACTCCCGAGACAATGAACACCCCCTTCCCATCCAGAACATCTGTACCCGCCGAAACCTCGGAACCAACCACGACATCGAAACCAGCCAACACTCCCCACCCATCGCACACACCCAAGCCGCAGAATAATCCAAATCCAACCCATACCCCTAAGCCACAAAATACACCCCATCCCACCAATGAGCCCGGTTCTAACAAGCCCGACGAACCGCCCGGTCAATCTGACGATCCGCCAGGAAATTCCGACGACTCACCGGGGAACTCCGGCGATGCGCCCGGTCAACAAGATAAACCCACCAAGGGACCAAAACCCATCAAGGATAAATGAGTTCACTGAAAAAATTCCTGAACGAGGGGGCGGGGCGGCATATATGGGGGTGCGTTCGGAATACACCCCCCCATGTATCACACCGATCTCTCATTAAGACTATCTCTGATAACGAATCACAATATTACCGATGGCCTGGCTGATCTCCAGGTCTATGAGCGTCCCTGAACTCTCGTAGCCCGGGGAGTAGTAATAATCGCCGCGCCTTTCGAAGTCAGGGGGGACAGATAGGGTGGAAAGCGCTTTGCTGATCTCGAGGCGCACAGACCAATCTTCTGGAATGACTACCTCGATTTGACCGATAGCCTGGCTGATGTCGCCCGCCAAACTCTCGCCTGCTGGCAGGATCACCGAAAGGCTGCCTACCGCCTGGCTGGCATCCGCCCCGGAGATCATCAAATCACCCAAATCCAGGTCCATATCTCCAACCGCCATCGAAGCTTCGAGCTCTATAGGGATCTCTGGGGATAACCCCAGTTGCCAACTCCAGGCGGTTCCTGGAAAGGGAATAGGATTTTGGCTGCTCAACGAGTAAACCGCTGTGGTATTTCGCAATGTATAATTGCTCCGAACCTGTCCGGCGCGCCCCACGCTGACCTGCCCTGCGATGAGAGCCTTGGAATCCTTCGAGGCATCCACCTGCATTTTCCCTGCGATGGGAGACAGACTGATTTCCGCTCTTACAGCATCTCCTAATGCTTGTTCGATGAACTCGCTTCGGAGAGGCTGATCGCCCAATGGCCCGACGCCGACGCCGGCTAACCAGAGCATGCCCAGCAAAGCCGCGAAGATCACCGCCACGCCCACGATGGAAATCCACAGAGAACGCCGTCCCACGATGATCTCGAGGCCAACGGCGATGATCAGCAGCGGCCATAGACGCCACAACGTCTCCCAGGCATCCCAGCTCAGCCAGCCATAGTTACTCAACAGAAAAACCCCGCCCAGGCCAAACATGATCACCGGGCCAACGATCTCATTGCGGCGCAACAGGCCATCCAAACCTATCGCAATGAAAATCAGCGGCCATAATTGCCAGATGGAATCCCAGGTGACGCTATTGATCAAGCCCAGGTTGTTCAACAAGAACACGACGCCAACAAGGATGAGAATAATAGGCCATACCAGGCCGCCATGCTGACCTCGTTGATGATGTTTATCTTCCATGATGTATCTCCTCTATAGTTGAGTCCACTGAAAAAACCACGAGTAGAGGATACGGGGCGGCATATATGGGGGTGCGTGCTGCGCACGCACCCCCATATATGCCGCCCCGCCTCCTCATTCATGAATTTTTTCAAAGTACTCATCGTTTCCAGCGGAATATCAGGACAATCCCAGCCAGGATCAGTAATGCGGGCCAGAGAACGTCGAAGTCCAACCACCAAAGCCAGGAAATCCCCAGGGATTCCAGCAGCCACAACGCCCCCAGGATGATCAGCCCCCCTCCAACGATCAAGCCAGATTTGGGGTGGGGGCGATTGACGGCAGCGACGAAGTCATCCCCCACGACGCGAATTCGATCCTTGAAGTCGCCCGCCTCCTCTGCACCCTGCTCTGGGATGATGATCCACAACAGGATATAGGCCCAAAAACCAATGCTGCCGCCGAACAACAAGAGGAAAAAGACCAGGCGTATCAGGGTGACATCGAGGCCAAGAAATTCACTCAAGCCGCCGCAAACGCCGCCCAACATACGGTCGTCACGGCTGCGATATAATTTTCTTTCCATAAAAGAACTCCTTGAACGAAAATATTAAGCACGAAGATTACGCAAAATGAAGTAGCCGCCCAAAAGGATGAGCGCTACAGGCCAGATATAGTTGATCAGAGGCGCGAGGGTCGAGGCAGTCAGCAGACCTACCAGGAGCAGAATCCCCGCCGGGATGAAGGCCCAGGTCATACGTCCATGCGAGGTAGGCAAGATCCCCACCAACGCAAAGGTCAACCCCAAACCGATGAAGAGGAGCCAATCGAAATCAGCCGCGACAGAATCCAAAAAAACGATGGCCGTCAACGTGGTCAGCACACCGGCAGGGATAACTGCCCACCAGGCTTCCCGATTGACCAGGTAGACGACCCAAAAACTCAGCGCGACGTTGCCCAGGAAGATGCCCCCACTCCTGATGTGTTCGAAGTCAGGGATGAACTGACTGGCAAGGACCAACACCATAAAGCCCAGCAAGGAGGTCCCAGGGATCAGCGTCCACCATTGTGTGCGGTCGGAAAAATAGGCGTACAGGAAAACGCCCCCGGCTAAACCGAAGAACAGCCCCCAGATCACACCCCAGGCGCTGGGGATAACCTTCAGGTTCTGGAGCATGAACAGGACGCCAGCCAGGATCAGCAGCGCCCCCCACAAGATACGACGATCGAGATGTTTCATCAGATAACTCCTAACCCTAGTGAACGGATATCGAACCCGCGCCGGCATCCACCTTGATCTCGACCCGATAAGGGGCGGTATCGAAATCGGGCGACTGATAGACTTTGCCCGTCTTGGGAAAGCGCGTTTGATCAACATCGAGGTTCAACAATCCGCCGTCTACTTCGAGGCGAGCTGCCACACCTTCGGGGACATACATTTCGACGGACGCCGCCCCAGCCTCGACTTTCACCCGCGAATGCTCCACTCGAGCAGGCAAGTGAACCTGGGTCGCGCTGGCGCCAGTGTGCAGCGCCAGACTCGTGACCCGGGTATCAGTCAAATCCAGGCGGGCATCGTTCGCGCCGCTGCGCACTTCCAGCGAAATGGGGATATGAGGATGGATGGCGACATCCCAGCAGATCCTATTCCCAGGGCTAAAGAACCAGGGGAAAACCATAAACGGGAATCCCCGTATTGGCACCTTCAGGATGACATCCAGGCGGTTTCCACTGCGCTTCGATATTTGCTGCACGCCGCCATCGAAGGTTCCCGAGAGCAGCTCTGTGACCGGCGCGCCGCCATGGATTCGCAAATCGCCCGCGCCGTGATGCATGGCAATATGCGCTTCGTCCACCCCTTCGAGAGGAATGGAAGCTGACTCTGTTTCCAGGGCTTCGCCGCCGTACCGGGATTGCCACAACACCCACAACCCCAGGAGGATGACCAGAGTTGGCCAGAACAATTTCCAGACGCTGAAACTCAGGATGGCAAAGTTTTCCAGGAGCAGCAAGCCTCCCAGGACAACGAAAACCATTCCCCAGAAAATACTGCTGCGATTCATGCTTTCTCCTATTGCTTATTGCTTCGACTTATGCGTCGCTGACATCAGAATTCTTCTTCCTGCGCCGGAATAAGAAGGGTTGGATCAAAATCCAAAAGCCAAACAAGATCAACAGGATCGGCCAAGAGCTGCCCAACACCTTATCGCCGAAGAAAGCGCCGAAGACTGCGAACACGATCAGGCTGATGAAACTCATCCAGGCGCCAACGCGGAAGTTTTCTTTTCCGCCCTCGCCCAACAGGGAGGCTAGCATCAGCCCTACGCCAACGAAACCGGGGATCAACGCCCATGCGTACGACCAGGTCTCCCACTTGTCCGTGGCATACTGCCAATAGAGCAGCCCCCCGATGCCGCCGACGATACAAGCCGGGATAGCCATCCCTGGCGCGCCGAGGATCAACCCCAGGAGCAGCAGGAACACTCCCACCCCGATCACGATCATCGGCCACGAGATGATATCCCAGAACCAATCCAGGCCAGGTACGATCTGAACGGCCAGGAACCAACCGCCAATCAAGATCAACAACAACCCAAAAACCAGGCTCGAGCGTGTTCTTTTATTCATTTCTCTCTCCAAGAAGGTTCTACATTTATCGGAATTGCTCAGCTAACGAATGGATTTACCCGAAAAAAGATCGTACACGACCATAATACGTAATTCGATATGCCAGGTTGCATAAAAAACCGACCTGCAATTTTCACAGGTCGGTTTCGCAGCCAATCTTATACATCAGGTGGACACAATCGAGTCGTCAGAACCGAACTGATTGGGAACGTATTGATCCGCATCCCAGGCGTTCTCCCAACGAGACCCATCCACCCAGAAACGGAAGCGATAGTTCGCCCCGGCTTTCAGGTTGACGGTTGCCGAGAAGCGGCCATCTTTACGGCGCGTCAGGGGATGGGCTTCCTTGTCCCAATCATTGAATTCACCAACTAACGAGACGCTTTTCGCATTCACTTCAGCCGGAAGCTCGAAGGTCACCCGGCAGGTATCCCCGATTTTGGAATATGTCTTCTTCATGTGATTTCACTCCTTTCAGCGAAGCTCCGCCAATTCATGGGCAGTAGGATACCATAAAAACAAGGGGCTCGCCAACCAGCCGAATTACCGCCGGCGGCTTCCTCTCTGTGTGGCCTCTCCACCTGTCCAAAAGATCTCAGGACCCAGCTTATATCCGGCCATTTCCAGGCGCGGCGTAAATGTGGGGCGCAGCCCTGTCGAGCGCAACGCGCCCTGTATCTCTCCATTGGGGCCCACCCCAGTCTGCTCGAAACGGAAGATGTCAACCATCGTAACCAGATCACCCTCTTGACCAGGCACTTCGGTGATATTCACAATCTTACGCGTGCCGTCCGTCAGACGATCCATATGAACGATCAAATCAATGGCGTTAGCAATCTGATTCCTCACAGCCAGGATGGGGATATCTACTCCGCCCATCAGGGCAATGGTCTCCAGCCTGGCAATGGCATCGCGAGGCGAGTTGGCATGTAGCGTCGTCATCGAGCCATCATGGCCGGTGTTCATCGCCTGTAGCATATCCAGAGCCTCACCTGTGCGCACCTCACCGACGATGATTCGATCAGGGCGCATACGCAGCGCATTCCGTACCAAATCACGCGCCGAGACAGCGCCTTGACCATCAGAATTGGGTGGTTTGGTTTCTAAACTTACTGTGTACTTCTGCTGGAGCTGCAACTCGGTTGCATCTTCGATGGCGACAATACGCTCATTGCCGGGGATAAACCCGCTCAGGATGTTCAACAAAGTGGTCTTCCCCGAACTGGTATTACCGCTGACGATGATATTCATGCGCGCGCCGACGCAGGCGCGCAGGAATTCTGCCATCTGAGATGTCATCGAACCCACTCTGATGAAGTCTTTGACAGAGAACCTTCCCTTGAGGAATTTTCGGATCGTAATACACGGGCCATTCGTCGCTACCGGAGGAATGACCACATTCACGCGCGAGCCATCGGGAAGGCGGGCGTCTGCTGTCGGAGTATCAATACTCACCTGGCGCCCCACAGGATGCAGCATTCGGTTGATCACGCGGATGACATGGGCTTCATCTTCGAACTTGATTTGCGTATCCAGGAGCTGGCCTTCTCGCTCGATATACACCTGGTTGGGGCCAACGACCATGATTTCATTGATGATGGGGTCTTCCAATAAGGGTTGAATAGGGCCATATCCCACCAGATCTGCCAAAACTTCATTGGTGATTCGCTCCTGACCTGCTTCGTCCAACCCATGATCGGTGCCCTTCAAAGCTCTCTTCACCCAATCGGCGATCCGATGCCGATATTCAGAGGAGGAGGGAGGGTACATCTCGATCTGCTGGGTAACTACATCTATCAAATATTCCTTCAAAGATGAAGTGTTATCGAAATCGAATGGTTTTGCTTGAGATATAGTCATACTCGTTCCTCATAAAGAGACTGTTTTAAAAGTCGCCAGAAACCACAGATAAACACAGATGAACACCGATTTTCTTGATGAACAGCCGTCTTTTATCGCCGAAATCCCTTTTATCTGTGTTCATCTGTGGCCGATTTGAGTTTTAAAACACTCTCTAAGGGTTTCGTCCTTCAACATTAAAAACCGCTTCACGCTCCAAATACCTCGCCCCCCAACTTGAATCCAGCCGCCTCCAAACGCGGTGTGAATTCAGGTCGCAGCCCGGTGGCGCGCATTTCTCCTAAGATTTTCCCATCTGCGCCGACGCCGGTTTTCTCGAAGACGAAGATATCCGACAGTGTGGCGATTTCCCCTTCCATGCGCGGCACCTCGCTGATGCGCCCCACCTTACGGGAGCCATCGGTCAAACGCTGCATGTGCACGATCAAGTCAACTGCCGAGACGATCTGTTTACGGATAGCCAGCAGGGGCATCTCGAGGCCAGACATCATCGCCATGGTTTCCAGCCTCGAGATGGCATCACGCGGCGAGTTGGCATGCAGTGTAGTCAGCGAACCCTCGTGGCCGGTGTTCATCGCCTGGAGCATATCCAGGGCCTCTCCACTGCGCACCTCTCCAACCACGATTCGATCAGGGCGCATACGTAAAGCGTTACGCACTAGATCACGCGTGGTCACTGCGCCATGCCCATCAACGCCAGGCGCTTTCGTCTCCATGCGAATGATATATTTCTGATTCAACTGTAGCTCGGCGGCATCTTCGATGGTAATGATGCGCTGCTTGCCAGGTATATACCCGGTGAGGATATTCAGTAGAGTGGTTTTCCCCGAGCTGGTGTTGCCGGTAATGATGATATTCAAACGCGCGATCACGCAGGCCCGCAGAAACTCCGCCATGTGGGCTGTCATCGAACCCAGGGCGACGAATTGTTCGACAGTGAAAACCTGTTTGAGAAACTTGCGAATAGTTATGACCGGGCCATCGAGCACAACGGGAGGAATAGCCACATTGACACGGGAACCATCGGGCAGCCGGGCATCGGCAATGGGCGAATCCTGGTTGACCTGGCGTCCCATGGGATGCAAAATTCGGTCAATGATGCGCATGACATGACCATCATCCTCGAAAGTGATATTCGTATCTATCAACTCGCCATTGCGTTCGACATAGACCTGGCGTGGGCCATTGACCATGATCTCGCTGACATCAGGATCATCGAGCAAGGGTTGAATGGGGCCATACCCGACAAATTCAGCTAATATCTCGCGAAACACCCTATTGCGGGCAGATTCTTCCAGGGTCATCCCTGAATCAACATAGGCCTGATGCAACCACTTCAGCACATTTTGGCGATGTTCAGCAGCCGAAGAGGGAGCGCCCTGTAATCTCTGCGTGATTGCCTCGATCAGATATTTCGCGATTGCCGAGGTATCGGTAAATTCTGTGGGTTGCGTAGCAGAATGATCTTTCATATTCGTCTAAACCAAATCGAAGTCCCGCTAATATTCTTTGTACTCTGCGTATCCTTTCTCGACCAGCAGATCATTGACGTTCACCCAGGCGCCATCCTGGTCTTGTGCCCAAATCTCAGCCAGATAGCGCCCATATTTCCCCTTGCGATCCTTGATCGTAACAACGTGAACGTCTTTGCCCTGGATGAGACCCCGCAAAAAATCGCGTGCCTTGATCGCATCTGAATGTTCAGGACCGCGGATCTCGGGGGCGTCTATGCGATAGAGTCGTAGCTTCTCCCCGCGAATCCAGGTTCCCAACCCCAGATCAATATCTACTGTGCAAGTATCGCCATCGTATACAGAGGTGACTAATACACGATAGTGATAGAGAAACTCTTCATTCATCATCAGCCTCCTTCAGGAGTTTTTTCAGTGAACTCATCCGTGCAATCCGTGTTAATCCGTGTACAGAATCATGCGGCGAGTTGCCCTAAAATTATACCTGAATCGTAACTGCTCAGCCATCGAACGGATTTACCCGAAAAAAGGGTGTGCGCGGGGGCGTAGCCCCCTGCGCACACCCTTTTTTCGGGAATTTCTCCATTTGGCTGAGTAGTTACCCTGAATCGTCAGATTTTCCAAATCTCGCGGGTAGTAGGTCAGCATTTCGATGCCGTCCTCTGTGATAGCCACCGTATCTGAATGCCGGAATCCGCCCAACGCCGGATGGTACAACCCCGGCTCGACGGTGAATACCATCCCTGGTTTCATCTCGGTGGAGTCGCCAACATCCAGGAACGGCCCTTCGTGGTATCGGATTCCTATGGCATGGCCGACATGATGCTTCCAATAGGACATCAAATCGTGTTTCTCGTAGCAGGCGCGCACGGCTTTGTCCACCTCGGCGCAGGGCAGTCCCGGCCGCATGGCTTCGAAGGCGGTATCCTGCAAGGCCAGCATGTGATCGAACATGCGCCTCTGCTCATCGGAGGCAGGGCCGATCACCATGGTGCGCTCTAACTCGGAGTTGTACCCCCAAACCGGCGCGTTAGCTCCGCTGACCAGTACATCCCCTATCTGGAAAGTGATATTGCCAGCCAGCGAGTGGGGGATAGCAGCGCCGCGCCCGATCTGGCCGCGATAGCCAGCCTCCACGCCCGCGGAAAATACGCTTTGGGCGCGGTAGATCGGGCCGATGGCATCTAACATGGTCAAGGTGCCTTCGTTGCTAGCGCGCAGGCTGACTTCGGTCTCCGTCAGGCCGGGGCGTGTGTAACGCTGCAAGAGAACATGCGCCAGATGTCCCCATTTGACGCTCTCCCGGATCAGAGTCAACTCGGCCTGGCTCTTGATCATCATCTGGTCTTCGATGAACCCGGCCAGGGGAGCAGGCGCTGCTCCGATCAGATCGCTCAACGCCGGGCCGCGATAGCCGAAAATCCAGGGATAGCCATCATGGTCAGCGCCGCAACGCTCATCAATGCCCGACTCGCCAAGAATATCCTTGAATACATCCATCGGATGAGAATGATAGGGATATTCATGGTAATAATCAACCCGATCGCAAAGGGCATTCGAGGCAGCGTGTTCGATCTCCAGGCGAGGCGTGAATAAGCCTTTGAACCCTTTGGCATTGAGTATAAAGGCTATGGGGCGCTCGGTGGGGATGAAGGCAAAGCCCGTGTAATACAGGATGTAATCGCGGTCGAAGAGCACAGCCCCAGAGAGGCGTTCGGCGTGAAGATGTTCCAACAATCGCTCGATACGCAAGCGATATTCTTCGGCGGTGATTTGTAGAGATGCTGTTTTCATATTTCTTCGTGGCCTTTCGTGGATTCACAATCTCCAGAGATTTTTCGCCTCCCTGAGCATGGATTGCCAGGCCGACGTTTCGGGCTGGTGAGGCGCGCCCAGAGGATCGTCCCACTCCTGGGAGAGCAAGGCCGCCGTCGCACCCTGGGTGCAGGCCGCGGCTGCTTCCAAATCATAACCTCCCTCGAGAACCAGCGCCACGCGCCCCTCACAGTGGGCATCCGCCCAGGCGCACAAGCGTCCGATGAGCGACTTGTAGCCCGCCGCGGTGAGCAGCAGACTCCCCAGGGGGTCGCGCCAGTGCGGGTCGAATCCGTAACTGACCAGGATCATCTGTGGGTTGTAACGATCCAGCAGCGGGATGATCGCCTCATCCATGATGGTCAGAAAAGCCTGATCCCCGGAAAAGGGCGGTAGCGGGAAGTTGGCTGTCCGCCCCTCGCCATCGCCAATGCCGACTTCCCTCACCGCTCCCGTGCCGGGATAGTGCGGATACTGGTGCGTCGAAAAATAGAACACCTCCCCACGCGCCCAGAAGATATCCTGCGTGCCGTTGCCGTGATGTTGATCTAAATCAACAATCGCCAGACGTTTAGCCCCCTTCTCTAACAGCAGATCTTGCGCAGCCAGGGCGATATTGTTCAACAGGCAGAACCCCATCGCCCGACCTGGCGTGGCGTGGTGCCCCGGCGGGCGCGTGAGCGCAAAACCGCGCCGCGCCTCCCCCTCCCAGACCCGACGGGTCACAGCGATCGCGCCGCCTGCCGCCTTGAGCGCCAGGTCCCAGGAGGCTGTGGTCGTATACGTGTCCACATCGAAATGCTGACCGCGCGCGCAGACCTCTTCCAATTGCCTCAAAAAGCGCGGCATGTGGACCTTTGACAATACCTCTGGCGAAACTTCTTCCGGCTCCAGATGAGGGAACGAATCCCACCAACCAGCCTCGATCAAAGCCTCGACCATGGCTTCCACGCGCTCCGGCCGCTCGGGGTGGCCTATCTCGCGATGGGCTTCGTGTCCGTTGGGGTAGAAATAGACTAACTCGTGCATGGCAGGCTCCAGGGGGAGAGGAGAAGGATCCGGTGTTGGCTGTTATTATTGTACCAGTGATCCTTGTTATTGAGTTCCACCATCTACGGTAAAATATCCATTGCACATCACGAGTCCACTGCAAAAACTACGTATAGAGGATTCGGGGCGGCATATATGGGGGTGCGTGCTGCGCACGCACCCCCATATATGCCGCCCCGCCCCATCGTTCAGGAGTTTTTTCAGAACTCACATCACGATTCGGTAGATACAGAGATGATGGAGAAAACAGCTATGAAGAATCCTTTTCGCCGCCTGAACAAGCAACAGTTGATCTCCTCGATAGCTTTCCTCTTGTGTATCACCAGCCTGGGGGTTGCGCTCTGGTGGATATATCAATATTCTCAGATAGAAAGGCAACACAAGGCTCGAGCGTTGGATTACGCCCAACATCAAGCAACCCTGGTTGCATCCCAAATCAACGAAAAAATGCGGAAGCAGAAGGATATTGCAGATGGGATCGCCGGGGACCTATCGAGCGGGGAATTGCCGCACACGGGAATCAAGCCTCGCTTGCTACAAGAGATGACCAATCACCCCGAGTACTATGGGGCGGCTGCGGCGTTCGCTCCCTATTCCTACGCGCCAACTGTAAACCTGCATGCCCCTTACTATCACAAAGATGAACATGGCCAATTCGTCTTCACCGCAGTCGAAGATGTGTATGATTACACCGATCCTCGAAACGCCAAAGCTCGATGGTATACGAACACCATCCAGCAGGATACAGGTCAGTGGTATTACATGTACGGAGCAGCCTCGAAGTCAATCATCGTTTTTTATGTTACTCCCTTTTATTCGACCGATCTCGAGACCGGGCGCCAGACTCAAGCCGGCGTGGTAGCCATTGTTCATTCGCTGAATTCCTTCGTAGCCTCGATGCGCGAAGTGGATATTGGAGAAGAAGGCTATGCGGCCATCTCAGATGAAAACAACCGTTTCATCTGGCACTACAATCAGGATTTCATGGGCAAAACGACTGCCGAAGTCGCCGCCCTCCTGGAAGAGATGGCCCCAGCGTGGATGAAAGAGACCGTTCGGACAGAGGCTTCGAAATCGTTTGCCGATTATGAGCGCATGTCCCAGGGAGAGTCGTTCTATCGCGAGCGACTCTCGAGCACCGGTCAGCTTTCATGGACCTTCTTCCAGCCGCTGGTGGCCCAGGGGTGGGGTCTGGCGGTGGTGATCTTCAAGGATATCATGGCCGCGGATGCCACCATGACGATTCGTCAGTTGGTCAATATCGGGCTGGCTACGATGAGCTTTCTTTGCTCTCTGTCTGTTCTGATATTCCGCGCTAAGAAGGGGGAAATAAACCGCATCTGGAAGATATCCGCCGTCGTGTCGCTGGTTCTATTTGCTGGCATCGCATGGATATGGTATATCGTTTACTCGATCTCGAGGCAAGAGAGCAACCAATCGGTGCTGACCGACCAGGCGAATATAGAGAACATCCTGCAAGAGATAGACGCAAACGCGATGATCGGTAATCTTCCCCCACCGATACGCGTCCCAACCGGCATGATGATCGAATATTTGGAGATCAAAAGCAGCACGGTCACGTTGTCCGGCTATCTCTGGCAAAAGTATCCCCAGGAGTTGCCAGAAGGTGTGGTCAAAGAAGCGCGTTTTCCTGCTCAAGTCGGCCGGTTGGAAATACGAGAGGCCTACCACTTCGAACAAGGGGGAGACGAAATCATCGGCTGGTTTTTCCATGTCACCCTGCAACAGAAACTCGATGTCAGCCGCTACCCCCTGGATCAGGTCACGATGCAGATTCAAATAGACCCAGGAAAGTTGGGACAAAATATCGTGCTGGTTCCCGATTTCGAGAGCTATGAATTCATGATGCCCAGCCACAAGCCAGGCCTGAACCTCGCCCTATGGGCGCCTCAATGGGATCTGCAGAGGAGTTTCTTCGGTTATCGCGTCGAAGATTACAATGCCGATTTTGGTGGGGCAATAGAACTGCAAAAAAGCACTCTGCCGGCTTTGATTTTCAACATCATTGCCCGGCGGGAACTCGTCTCTCCGGTGATTGCCTACTGCATCGTGATTCTGCTGGTCGCCGTGCAACTATTTGGCGCCAACACCATCAGCTCGAAGAGCGCGTTCGATGTGCTCTCGGTAGGCGCGGCGCTCTTTTTTGGCGCGGCAATTGCCCACAACAACCTCCGCACGAATATCATGTATAGCGGTGTGACATATCTGGAATACTACTTCATTTTGCTATATGTCACGATCCTGGCAGGCACCATCAACGGTCTGATGGTGCGCTCGAACGCCAATATAGCGATCTTGCAATATGAAGATAACCTGATTTTCAAGCTCTGCTATTGGCCCTGTTTTATGGGAACGGCTTTCCTGATCACCTTGTTTACTTTTTACCCGCGCTGACCGTGACCTGTCCCATGTTCTTGTTTGGCGGTTGGACATGGGAGATGCTCCTCAGGTTCTCGATGACCCGCCAGCGGTGAGCCTCATCGGTCATTGGATTGTTAGATGGTAACTACTCAGCCAAACGGGGAAGTTCCCGAAAAAAGGGTGTGCGAACGCAAAGCGGCTGCGCCCCCTTCGCACACCCCTTTTTCGGGCTAATCCGTTCGATGGCTGAGCAGTTACGTTAGATGTATCCATGCATCCAACCAGTCAGAGGAATCGACCACGTTCACAAGCGGTCCTCCTCGCGCTCGATGGTGGTATCCATGCCCTTGAGTGAGCCGCGCGCTTCCTGAATAGGGCATTCCGGCACCAGCCGCCGCGACCGCCAGCGCTGTGGAACTGAAATAGCCGGCCGAGTGGTCGTAGCGCACACAGGACGACAGCGCCGGGATGTAGAAGTTGTTCAGCGGGTCGTCGGCAGGGCTGTAAAAGATGCGCAAGGACTGATCTCGCAGGCGAGCATTTGTATAGCCGGAATAAAGTCGCGATCGGAAGATAAGAGAATGGCAACTTCCCAGGCATTTTCCCAGGCGAGCGCCAGTAAATCTGTCACCATGGCTGTATCCACACCCTTTTTCGATTGTTCCTGCCATCGCCGCGCTGCAATGGGGACACATCTCGATGTTCGTGTGACAGGAAGGACAGACTGGCGGATTCTTAGGCTTTCTCTCCTGCATGACAACATTCACGCCGGGAAGATGATCGAGGAAATTGTTCGCCCAGTCGCGCAGCGATTTGTCTTCTGGTTTCCTCGGATCATAAGAAAGATATACAGTCGTCCCTTCATGCTGCAAAGGGGAGCCGATGATGGCCTGCGCCCGGGCGATCAACCAGGCTGAAAGTTTGGTCCAGTCAGCGCGATACGCTTTCCCAGCGATGCCATTCAAGGAAAGTTGAAAATTCCAGAAGTCAATGAATATCCGGCTTTTTATCATGTTGATCCGCCTCGGAGAAAAAATACGGAGAGCACTGGCGCGCTCTCCGGGGTCATAATCGCGAATAACTGTTTCCCATCCATCCATCGGACGATGGCATTATTCGCGGGCTCTAATGCGTTTAATTTACGCCAAGATGTGTGATTTGTCAAGCGATTCATGGTTGATTTCGAATCCTGTCACGATTGTCGTCATGAGGTGGTTTCATCATCATTGTTATCATCCTTCTCGGCGACTTGCTCTTCGAACAACCACAACTGTTTCTCGACCGGCATCTCGGGTTCTTCTTCGGTCGGGACGGTCATTTCGGGGGAGAAGGCCAGACGCGTATTTTCGAGCACTCAACGCCCCGTGAACGGGGCTATCAAGGAACACGGTTGCTCGCAGCAACCGTGTTCCTTGAAGCCGCCAGGGCGCGGAAGGTGAGGATGGCCAGCACGCCATTGCCATTCGGCCCGGCGGGCGTGGCCCCCAGGCTGAAGGCCCCGAACGTGATCGTCCCGGCTGTGTTGTCAATGTCGGGGCCGAGGGGTGTGGCGTCTCTGCCGATGCTTTCGGGAAAATCGCCCAGGGACGCGGCAACCGCCTCCACGATGGTGGGGCTGTAGGCCAGGGTGAACTCGAAGCCAGAATGTCTATGTCACAGTCGTGATCCAGGTCGTGGGCCGGGCTGTAGTTGGCATCTCCGCAACGGGTGTTCCAGCGGTAGGCGCTGTTCTGGACGTCCAGGATGTCCACGTCGCCATCGCCGTCGAAATCGCCCACGCAGGCCGAGATCAGCAAAGTGCCATCCTGCACCACCAGAGGGATGTTCCCCCCGGTATCCTTCACCATAAAGGATAGGTTGCATCTACTCGGAGTCCAGAGAAAGGTACGCCGCCTTTCTCTGGACTATCATCTTTTCTTGCATCCTTACTCGACAATAATCCGAACCTCTCCCGCAACCCCAAGGTCTCCCAGAATCTGTTCCAGGTCGGTCTTCAACACGGGCAGAGCATCCGCGTTGACGGTAACCGAGAACTCGATCCCAACGTGCAGGTCTTTGGCGGATTTGAGTTTCGGGATGATTTTCGTGCCTAACCGGTTCCACATTTCGGATGGGATCTCGCCAACGAGGCGCAGTGTTATCTCTTGAACGCCTGCAGTCGGCTGTTCGACCGGCACTACCCTCACTTCCGGTCCCCCGATGACTTCGGGCGCGAGGGGCAGTTGCGGACTCGGCTCCGGTTCCTGGGCGGACTTTGCCCGCTCGGCTTTCATTTTCAATTCAGCTGCTTTGAACTTTCGCAGCAGGAAAACCCCGGCTTCGAATGCCACTTCCTCGGAGGCGACCATCTCGCCGAACCAGATGCGTTCGTAACTGCCATCCGGCTTCAAAACGGAGGCAAGGCCGAATTCGCTGCTCTGGACGAATTCCAGGATTTTAGCGCGCAGGATGGCATCCGGATCGAGCAGGCGGGTGAGTGAACCATCCAGGAAGGATTTACGCAAACTTGCCAGCGGCCAGGCGCCGCTCTCTTGCAAGGCGGGAGGCCAGTTGCGGTCCAGATAGCCCGCGCCGATGGACTCGTTGAGCAAGGATTCGGCTTTGAGTGCAGATATTATCCGGCTGCAAAGGGTTTCACTGGCGTGGGCATGACCCTGGCCGAGGTCAATCACCCGCAAACCATCCTTCTCCTGCGCATCCAGCAAGACCAGGTAGCGGTAGCCAGCCCAGACTTCATCGGCGGCATCGGCGGCAGCGTCCTTGAAATCTGTTTCGAGTTCCGCAAGTTCGCTTGGGTCAATCTCTTTGCCAAGAATGCCCTCTTCCTTGTCCTTCTTGACCCGTTTCCAGGCCAGCCAATCCTCGACTTTTCGACGCAGTTCGCGCCCGGGCTTCTTGATGCAGAAGACCAGCGCGCCAGGGTAGAGACGGGCATCCTTGCTACGCTGGCGCGTCCATTCGGCGATGCGTTGGCGTAGATTGCCGTTTCCTCCCCACTCGATGTCCGGATCCATGACCACGAGCGTCAGACGCGGCGAATCGGGAATATCCGCGCTTTCGGCAGGGAAGGGGACGATAGGCAGTGTCTTGCCGCGCTCGAATTCTGATTTGACCAGGCTGCGCACCGCCGGCTTGACCTCGTTCTCTGCATCCAGCGCGGCGCGGCGGTCGTTCATCACTTTCTTTAGAGTCGGCTGGTGCCAGATGCGATAACCATCTGTGCCGGCTTTGCGGATATAAAAGGCGCGCGTTTCCAGGGCAAAGGCGGCATTATCAATCGAGGTGGTATCCAGCCTGGGTTCGCCGAGGGCGAAGCGCAATTCAGGCAGATGGGCGGATTTATCGGCCTGGCCGCCGGACGATTCAAACAGGATGGTTGCTCCCACGCGGCGATGGATATTGCGCAGAGGCCCTTTCGCATCGGCATCCAGGGCGCGGGCGTGGGATTGCTGGCCGGAAATATCGTTTTCGATGGCAACAGAGAGGCGAGACTCGCCGAGTTGACCGAGTACTACGGCGCGGAAATCAGCGATCTCCAGCGGGGCATGGCCCAGGGTGATGAGCGCATCGGTGCGGGCGTTGGTGTAGGCGTCCTTATAGGCCCAGGAGACCCACTGCGCCAGCATGGCCAGCGTGCCGCGCGTCTGCTGGTATTGTGAAAGCGACTGCCACTTGCGCTGGAAGACCGAGAGAGTGGCCGGATGGAAAGGATAACAGGCCTCGAACCGGTTTTGCAGGTATTCGCGGGCGCTGGCTTCACTCACGGCCGTATCCACCGAAGTCCATTCGGGAGGCAGTTGGTTGCGGCGCTCGAAACACCAATCGGCATAAGCCTTCGCGACCAGACGGCGGGTCTGGACCGGCCCGAGTTCCTCGAAGAGACGCCGACGCACCACTTCGCTGATCTCGGCTTCGTCGTTGGCAATCAAGTCCTTGGCCACCCGGCGCACGACTTTGGTAATGCGCTCCTGCCATTGCATATCCCACTCGGTCATTTCGGTCTGGCTGCGCGGCAGGCTGATAACAGCCGCGCTGCGCGGCGCGCCGGTCATGGCGACGGTCATATTCTGCAGAAAAGCGTAGAAGGAGTCGGCCTGATTGCGGTAGCGGTTGACGAAGTTCAGCACTTCATCGAACAGGATCAGCACGGACCCGCCAGCGGCCTCGAACAGCCGAGCCAGCGCCTCGGTGCCGGGCGGGGATGTGAGGGCAGCCTTCCCCAAACAGGCAACGCCTTCCTCCCCGGCTAGTTGACGGGCGATATCCAGCCAGGGATTTTCGTCCCCAGGCTGCGGGTCCCAGGCGTTGCCGACGAACACGGCGACGCGCGCTGTCGGTATGGCGTACAGATTGGCGTTCCGCAACAGGTCGGGTATCCCCGAGGCTGAGGCGGATTCGGTCGGATGTTTGGTCAGATGGTAGAGGGCGGTCAGGGTATGTGTCTTACCGCCGCCGAACTGGGTGACCAGGGTCAGCACCGGCGCGGTGTTGGCCGTCTCACCAGCCAGGCGGCGCAGCACCATGCCGGTATGTTCGCTGAGGGCGCGGGTGAAGCAGGTACGCGAGAAGAACTTGACCGGGTCGCGATAATCTTCCGGCGCTTTGCTGCTCACGACCTGTTCCAGATGGATGGCGAACTCGTCGGGATTGAACGAACGCCCTTCGCTGACTTCCTTGCGGGGGGTGATGACTTTATGCCAGGGTTGAATCGCCATACTCACCTCGGGATGGCCTGCAGCATTGCATCCAGCAGGCGTTTTTCTTCGGATTCACGCGGGTAGAGCGCAGAAAGGGCGTTTGCCAGGCGCAGGAAATCGGGGCTGCGCTCCACCTCCGATTTTAGCATCATTCGCAGCGCGTTGGTCTGACCGCCTTTTTGTAGGAGCATGGCGGCGTGGAGGCGGTCGAGGGTAGTCGGTTCACGTGAAATCCGCAGCGTTTCGGACGCCCGGATTGTCCTGGTTTTGCGCGCTGCCTTCAAGCGGGGCGCAGTTTCGAGATCAGGAAAGAGCGACATCTGTACCGGGCGTGAGGGGTCGCGCTCGAAAGTCTCGGCGACCGCCTGCGCGCTCTCTTCCCCGAAGAGTTGACGGGCGCGCTCGGCGACCGGCAACAGGCGCACGATGCCCTTTTCGGTCTCGATGATGCGGCCTTCCCATTGCTCCAGATGGATGCCCAGGGGCTGGGCAAAACGGCGAACCACGTCATAGATGAGTTTGTGGCCAGCCTTCGCTTTGCGTGGGGCGCCCTCTTCGTCCTGGTCTTCAAGTTCGTTCACTTCTTGTGTTTCGGCTTTGGCCGCCTTGCCATTTCCGTTGCCATTGCCGGCGCTTTGCATCGTCCAGAGGAACAGTGCAGTCAGGCGGGAATCTTCTTCCAGCGCGCCGGCGTTGCCGTTGCGCGCCTGGGCCTCGGCGGAGCCAAGCACCTGCTCGAGCGCCAGCCGCCCGACGACCTCCCAGACGTAGGCCAGATAACCGCGCTGGTAAGGTTCGCCAGCGGTTGGATCGCCGCCGAGCGGAATCTCGCGGTCCTGGGCATCCACCACTTTGGAATAGCGGCTGTAGATTTCGAGCGCTGGCCCGATGCAGGCGAAGACCAGATCCGCACCGCGCACGCCCTCTTTTTGCAGGCGTTCCATCCAATCGCCCACCTTGCGGGGGAGTTCGCGCGAGACCAAAGTCCAATCACCTATGGAGGCATTGGTTGGACGCGGACGGCAGACAAGGTGGATACTAGATGCTAATGAGGCAGTATCCTGAGCGTTAGTTCGTCCGCTTCTTTCTGTTAGAATCGGCCAAGAGGCAGTTATTACGAACCCCCCACGTATCATTCCTGTTAATAAGGCTTCCCACCCCTCTGTAGTCTTATGTGCGAATATTACACAGCCGATTTCTGAATCCCGGAGAATCCTTCGACCCTCAGCAAATGCTTGAGCCATCGAATCCTCAAAAAAGTCCGCTCCTTTCGGCTTCCCGTTGACAACATAACTTTGATTCCAAACACATTCTTGCAGTTTAGGCGTTAAGGTATTTCGAGCATCAAAAGGGTCTCGCACATAAGGGTGACCTCGTAAAGCCCTTTTAATCCATACGAAAAAATAATCTGATAAATCTGCATATGGCACAGAATCATAATATGGCGGGTCTGTAAACCAAACACTCGCTGTTTGGTCCGGTAATGGATGCAAGCGTGCATCCGCTAGTTGAGAAGTTCCTGATTGGCGGCTTATATCAATGCAAGACCCGACAGCACCTTTTATCTGGTTTATTATATTGGATATGCTTCCACTCGAATCCGTCAATGGATTCCCCTCTGCAAAATCCCATCTCATTGGCAACGCTTGACGGCGAAAAACATGATCGATTGTTTGACCGCCAGCATCCCATCCAATTAGTGAAGAATGGCGGTCGGTTAATCTCGATAAGATAAATGACAGTAGAATTCTTGTTGACTCGGTCTTTGGAGATAATTCTTGTATCAATTGCGAAACTGTGACTAGTAAAAGAATTTGACGAATTGTGAAAAGGTGTTTGAATTGAGACATTCCATATCTCGTTACAGCTGACAACCCACGAGCGTTCGGAGATGGTCGAATTGGATTTATTAACTCTGTAGGTATGATCGTTTCACCATTTTCTATCTTATTCGCGAGCAACCTCAATTCCTGTTCGGAATGCCAAATAGTCTCATAATCCTTGTTAACAAAAGGCCTGTAATTAACTCCTTGCTGATTAGGTAAACGCCGTGCAACAGCAATTCCTAGTGCACCACCTATTCTGTTTCCTCTTTCATCGAAAATTACTATTGCACCTCCACTTTGTTCCGCTAATTGAACTCGAACACGTTTTGGGTCCAATGTTACCCTGCAATGAGGGCATATAGCCCTTGCGTTAGCGATAAGAGGAGGATCAACCTCCTCATCAGAAAGGGGAGAAAAAATCTCAATTCTCAATGTAGGTGGTTTTGTATTATGAGTCTGCTCGGATGAAACTCGAAGGGCCTTCTTCTTACCAGTTTTTTTACTAAGCCACATTGATCTTAGTAAAGGGATTTCTCCTCCGCAATTTGGTGCCTCACAACGTACAGTTCGTGCCCATAAATACGCGATAGGCTTAGCTCCATGTTCATCTTCCGGATAAAATACTGAAAGACGATCTTGAATGGCAGCCATAAAATTTTTCGATGCAACGTCAAATTCCTCAATTACTTTGTGACCTTTACGAGGAATTTCTTCAAGGATTAGTTTAAGAATCAACGCAGGGATAGGATTTATATCAGAAGCAAATACATCACAACCTAATCTCAGTGCCTCAAGAGGAATAGATCCCCCACCGCTGAATGGATCTACCACGAAAGGAATGTCTTGGTCAGTTGCTTTAATTAATTCTCGCGCCACTCCGATAAAAAGTCGGTTTGTTGAAAGGTTCCAATCTGCTATATCACCAATGAATTTTAGTAATGAGCGTTTAAGCTCGATGTCTGAAGAGCCTACGTTGGTCACTCGATTCAGGAGGTCTCTTGCGCGGTTCTTAAAATCATTTGGACACAAAGGATCACATGGATCAGGCAAGAGCAAAGCTAACAGAATAGAACGACAGGCAGCCAGTGGACGACGAGCCCACCATTGGTGAAAACCTTGAGGATGATTTACGAAAATTTTTTTCTCGGCCAGAGAATGGACACCGACCGTCTTGATCGGGAAGTCCACCTCGGCGAGGCGCTTGCAGTCCTTGGGGATGGTCATGGGTGGGTTCCAGGTTATTTCCAAATCGGGCTGTCTTGCCAATTCTTGGGGAAGCCCATCCAGTTGAGGGGGATTTCAGGATAAGCTTGCAACAGCGCCTCCAGGCGATCCTGCCAATCGTTTTGTGGGTCGATAAAGTCAAGCAGATAATTCAACAAACCCAATACCGCGAAAATGCGGCGGTTATCGAATGCGACAGGATTATGCCATTCAGGATGATGACGTTGATGTGGAATGGCTGGGCGGACGGGAATTTCTCGGTTCCACAGTCTCGCATGATGAGCGCAGGCATTGCGGATAAAATTCAACGTATGCAACCAGGATTCAAGGACAGGCGGGAACAGGTTGAATTGTTGGGAGATCGCTTGCTGTTCGGCGCGATCCAGGTTCCTAAACAGCGTGAACAATTGGCCAAAGGTCATTACTTCTACGGCCATCCACAGGGGGAGTCTTGGCTCGCTTGTGTATTTGCGTTGAAAGCGCGCAACAAATTCCTCGCGGCTCCGCATCACCGCATCGTCCAACTCGGTCAGCAAGCGATTATGGTCGGCGCGGGAAAAGTGCGGGTTGAAATTACCGAGTTCGGAATAACCAAATGGACCATGCAAGAGGGTGAACTGTTCCACCATGCGCGTGCGCAGGATCGCAATCTCGACACGCCCCACTGCATCCATTACCAACAACCGTAGTTCCCGATCAAATGTGTAGCGCCACCAGATGGTCTCAAAGGTGGTATTGGGCTTGAAACTTTCTTGGCCAGACGTTGCATCAACCTGCTTGAAGGGGTACCAATAGGCGCTCAACCGATAATAATTCGCGATTTTCAGGCAGGAGACCAACGTCTTTTTATCTGACACGATCAACCCACGGTCAATCAGTCTTTGCGCCTGTTGTTCGAAGGTCAAAGCTGGTTTGGTGTATCTCATTGGCTTCCATCTCGAAAGAAAAACCCGCCACATTTGAGCGTGCCCAAAGGGTAGAGGCTTGGCGGGTGTACTAAGCCAAGTATAACTACTTTTCGGGAATTGTCAAGAATCTGGCGAGTGGAGCGATTAATGGACATGGTAATCGCCTCCCTGATCGCTCACTTGCATCGGTTTGGTCATGGCGTTCACTTCCAGCCAGTAATGTTGCACCTTCATCACTTCATGCCAGGACTTCGAGGCGGGGTCGCGCACGGGTTCCTGCAAGGTCGGCTTATCGTTGCAGTTCGTCACAATATACAGCCAGAAGCAATCGCGGCGGTCTTCGGCCACGCGTCGCTCGTTGGGGGTCAGCAATATCGTGCCACTGGCTGCACCCAGCCCTTTCACTTCGATCAAGCGCAACTCGCCGGATTGCAAATCCAGGCTGGTAATATCATAGCCCAGGTTCTTTTCATGTACATCATAGACCTGGCAGCCGCGCCCTTTTTCATAATCCATCACGACCTGCATGGCGATTGCTTCGGTCTCGAAATCAGGGCGCAGCCGGCGCACCTCTGGCGCTTCCCGCTCCGGGTGCGGCAGGACGAGAACGCTGGTCACCCGCTCCACAGCCTGGAGGGTAAGCGAATGCTGGCGCTCCATCTCCTGGCGGCGGCGCTCGCGGCGCGCCATCAACTCGGCATGGCGATTTTCGGCCTGCGCCAGGCGACCCTCCGCTCCCTGCACACCTGCCTCGACTTCAGCCGCAGCGCGGCCGATCTCGTTATCCACTTTTTGCAGGAGTTCAGTCAGCGATAGTTCAATGTATTCAGCGATGCGATCCATCTCGGCCATGCGATCTTTCCGCACCTCGTCCAGAAAGGGCAGGAAGGCATTCTGGTTCAGCCAGTCTGCCGCCGCTTCCTCTGCGGCTACAGGGGGGAGGGTTTCAGAGACTGACGCAGGGGCAAAATTCCCCAGCAGGGTAGGCTCACGCAGACGTGGCTCGCCATCCATCCCCACCTCGACGGCGAACAGGCGCTCATGAATAGTCTGTCCAAGCCCATCTACGATGCGCGCCCGGAAGAAATCCACCCGCGCAGGAGCATCGTGTTGGAGGGAATAGAAACACGCGCCTTTACCGTAGGCTTCGCTGGCGACCTCCAGCGTGTGGCGGCGCAGCACCTCGAACAGTGGATGGCCGGGCGTGACCCATTCCAGATTATTCTTCTCCGCCGTCTCACGGTCTGTAGAGCAGCGCGGGTAACGGCCGGTTAACGCCGGCAAGCGCCAATCAGCCGCCTGCTCGAAACGGCGTAGAGCATTAGGCGTGCGTCCCGGCTCGAAGGCGTGTTGCAGAGTGGCGATGGGTTTGATCGTCAGGTTGGCATATCCCGCCGACTCGGAAATGAAACGGGCGATGGTCTCCGGTACAACGCGGCGTTCCTGGGCGCGGGCGCGCCGCTCGATGAGCATATCCAGGTTGAATTTCTTGGTCGCCAGTCCCTCCAGCGCATTCTGGCATATGGCGCGGAATTGGCCTTCATCCACGTTGCGCAGGAGGCGTTCCTCCAGGTCGGCATCGCCCAATTTCCCGGCGTAGTAATCGCGCAGCACCCGTTCGACATGCGCGGCAGGCAGGATCTCGCCCACCACGTTGAATACAGCATCGTCATCCAGCGCGTCGCGGATTTCCTGGAGTTTCTCCAACAACCGCTGGAGGATATGGCCTTCGATAGTATTGGTTGCAACGAAGTTGAAGATCAGGCAATCCTTCGTCTGGCCATAACGATGGATGCGTCCCATGCGCTGTTCCAGACGATTGGGATTCCAGGGAATATCGTAGTTGAAAAGGATATGGCAGCATTGCAGGTTGATCCCCTCGCCAGCCGCCTCGGTCGCGACCAGGACTTGAATCTCGTTATCCTTGAATTGCTGCTCCACGAACAGCCGCGTTCCAGGTTCGTCCCGCGTGCCGGGTTTCATCCCGCCATGGATGACGCCGACGCGAAAGCCCCATTCACGTAACTTCCCGGAAAGGTAGTCGAGTGTATCTTTGAACTCGGTGAAGAGCAAAAGCCGCTGACTGCTGTCGGTAAAGAATCCTTGTTCCGTGAGAAGTTTATACAACCGGTCGAGTTTGGCTTCCTGATTAATGGAGCGCTCGACCTCGTTGGCGCGCTCGGCCAATTGGCGCAATTCAGCAATTTCAGCCTGTACTTGCTCTGCGTTTTCCGAAAGGCTTACGGCCTCCAGGAATCGCTCCAGATCCTCCCGCTCGGCCTCTTCCATCTCCTCCAGTTCTTCGGGGTCTGGTATCTCGAACGGCGCCAGCCGCGTCATTTCATGGGCGCGTTTTAGGTTTTCTTCCAATCGTCGGGCGCGGTTCTCGAGCGAGTGACACAAAGCGTAAGCGCTCGATGCCAATCGTCGCTGGTAGAGCGACATCAGGAAACCAACCGCCCGCGCTCGCGGGTCGTCGCCGTTCTGAGCGGCTTTGGCGCTCTGCCTTTTGACAAAACGCGTTACGTCACGATAGAGATCGTATTCTGCGCCATCTATTTTGAAATCCACAGTGCGCGGAATACGCTTCGTGAATATTTTCCGCGCCTGCCATGTGCCATTCGGCTGACGTTCCGGGAAATACACCATGGCCTCTTTCGTGCGGCGCAGATAGAAGGGCGCTCTCCTCTGCTCCATGGCCTGGCGGATGGAACGGACATCCGCATACACATCCGGGTCGAGTAATTGCAGGAACAAGTTGAAGTTATCGGGATCTCCTTTGTGAGGTGTGGCTGTGAGCAGGAGATAGTGGTCGGTTATATCGCGCAACAATTCCCCGAGGGCGTAGCGCGCCGTCTTGCGGGAAGGCGGAGTCCACGACATGTGATGAGCTTCATCAACGATTACCAGATCCCAATGTGTTTGGCGCAGGCCAGGCAGGATCTCTTCGCGTTTGGCTAAATCGAGAGAGGTGATGGCTTGTTTCTGCTCCAACCACTGATTCACGCCGAACTGGTCACGAATCGCATTCCCCTTCAATACAACGAACTGCTCATCGAATTTCTCTTTTAACTCGCGCTGCCATTGGAAGGTCAGGTTGGCCGGGCAGATGACCAAAATTCGTTCTATCAGGCCGCGTAATTTCAATTCGCGGATGAGCAGGCCGGCCATGATCGTCTTCCCCGCGCCAGCGTCATCAGCCAAAAGGAAGCGGATGCGGGCAAGTTTTAGAAGATGATCGTAAACCGCGGCAAGTTGATGGGGAAGGGGATCAACGCGGGAGATCGAGAGACCGAAATAGGGATCATACTCGTATGCGATGCCAAGTGCATAAGCCTGCAAACCGAGGCGCACGAGTCGGCCATCGCCATCGAATGTCAAAGAAGTATCGAGAATAGTCAGATGAGCAATATCTTGCAAAGTGAGCGTCACGCTGCGAAAACGCTCTGACTGAATGCCAACCAACCCGATGACCCACGCGTCCTCCCCCGCGGCGTGGATGGTTTCAACTCGCATGGGTTCGTTGAATAGGGGACCTTTCAGGATTTGTCCTGTGTGAAGTGGGTACTCGCTCATACATTATTCCTCTGGGCATCTCCTGAGGTAGCTACAGCGATATTATACAGCGTTGCATGATTCTGGCAATCTTTCCATAAATATCATGAGCATTCAGGGTTTTCCTCCCGATTTTTCTTGACAACCCAGAACATCTGTGCCGTCTTTGGCCTGCCGGTCCTCCGGCCACAACTGAATATCCCCAACACCCGCGCCTGGGATTACCGCGAGCAGAAATTCATGCGCCTCGCCAACCACCACCAGGGCGGTGCTGGAACACGCTCCACAGGGCGCGCCCATCATTGAACGCCGCGGCAATCTCATCGGTCAAGTTGCGGCGCGGCGGCAGACCGAAATCCTGCGGCTTCTGCCCGGGCAGATCAGCGGCGATCAGCGCTTCGAACAGGTCGGGACCGAACAGCCCTCCTTCGATGAGGCTGCTGCCGCGATGAGCGCGTCCACCAGCGGCAAACGTCCAGGGGTCTGGTGGATGAGTTCGAACGCCAGCAGCCCTATCGCGGAGTCAATCGCCGTGATTTCGTCGAACAACTGGCCATAGTCATCAACCGCCTTTTTGACGTCCTCCTCCAACGCGCCGAGATCATATAGCCGCCGGCCAAATTCGGGCAGGGAAACGCTTTCTGGGTAACAGTAGTAATCATGGAGATAATGCAACTGCTCAGCCACCGAACGGATTAGCCCGAAAAAAGGGTGTGCGAAGGGGGCTACGCCCCCTTCGCACACCCTTTTTTCGGGAACTTCCCCGTTTGGCTGAGTAGTTACAAGATAATTATATTCAAGGCAATTAAGGCGGTCAAGGAATGCACGGCGTCAGCGCCAACAGCCCCAATAAATCCATCAGCAGTTGGGGCTTGACGACCAGTTCGCGCACCCGCAGCCTCACCGCGTGACGAATGCGTTTGTGCGCTTACTCGAGATCGCTGGCGCGCTGCTCGACCTTTTCGGTGAGGGCCTCTTCCAGCGCCGGCCATTCCTCCAGCGCGGCTGCAACCATGGCGTGCTTTTCGGGCAGGGGCAGGTTGGCGTCGGGCCGGGCCTCTGCCAGCAAACGCAGGGCTTCATCTTCCTCGAGCCAGGTGAAGGTGCCATCCTCCCTCGGGGAAAAAGCCAGCACGCGCACTTCTTCTGAGAAAAGCGGGATGCGGGCCGGCTGCTCGACGAGGTAACGCACGCGAAGGAGCAGCAGGATGGCCTGGCGAGGTACGGCGCGAGTGCGAATGGCGCCGCAGCGGGAAGCGGTTGCCTTTCCGTGTTTGGTGAGCGCTTCTTCTAGTATAATCGAGCACGAATTGCAGCCTGGTTGGACAAAACTATTTGTACTTGGTAGATTGGCGCCATGAAATCAAACACCGTTATCTGCGGCGCGGGCATCGCTGGCATCGCTGCCGCCTATCACCTGGCCGTGCGTCACGGGGTCGAGGATATCCTTCTGGTTGATGAACGCGCCCCCCTCAGCCTGACCAGCGACAAATCCACCGAGTGCTACCGCAACTGGTGGCCTGATGCGCCGATGGTCGCCCTGATGAATCGTTCTATCGCCATCCTGGAAGAACTGGCTGAGGAGAGCGGCAATATCTTTCATTTGAATCGACGCGGCTATTTATACCTGACCGCTGACCCGGGGAAAATCCCCGCCTTCGAGAGGGACGCTCAGACTCCCTCCGGGCTGGGCGCTGGCCCGTTGAGGGTCTATCGCGCTGAGCGGAGCGACCAACGGGAGCGCAGTCGAAGCGCAAACAGTATCTCGACTTCTGCTCCGCTTCGCTCCGCCTCCGCTCGATCTGCAGAATACATCCCCTCCCCCACAGAGGGGTATGCAAACCTGCCCGCCGGCGCCGACCTGTTCCTCGATCCGGCGCTGATCCGGAGACGCTTCCCCTATCTATCCGAGAAAGTCGTCGCCGCGCTGCATGCCCGCCGGGCTGGCTGGTTCAGCGCCCAGCAGTTGGGTATGTACCTGCTCGACCAGGCGCGATCCCACGGGGTAAAGCTCGTGCGCGCCCGCGTGACGGGAATAGAACAATCTCAGGGGCGCGTATCCGCCGTCCACCTGAGCGACGACTCGACGATCGCGACGCCTTTTTTCGTCAACGCCGCCGGGCCATTCGTCGAAGAAGTCGGGGAAATGCTGGGGGTTGACATCCCTGTTTTCACCGAACTGCACCTCAAAGTCGCCTTTCGTGATCCGCTGGGGGTGGTGCCTCGTCAGGCCCCCCTGCTTATCTGGAACGATCCCCAAACCCTGCCCTGGTCTGAAGAAGAACGCCGGTTCCTGGCCGCAGAGGCCGATACCCGATGGCTGCTGGACGAGATGCCCGCAGGCGCCCACACCCGCCCCGAGGGCGGCGCAGACAGCGACATCATCCTTCTGTTGTGGGAATATAAACATGAATGCGAGGCGCACCCCACTTCGAACCGGCCAGTCATTCCTCCCCCCCTCGATGACACGTACTCCGAAGTGGCCCTGCGCGGCATGGCGGCGATGCTGCCCCGCTTCCAGGAATACTTTCATCGAATGCCCCAACCGATGCTTGATGGCGGCTATTACACCAAAACCCAGGAAAACCGCCCGCTGATCGGCCCGCTGCCCGTGGAGGGAGCATATATCATCGGCGCGCTCTCCGGCTTCGGGCTGATGTCTGCCTGCGCGGCCGGAGAGCTGCTGGCGGCGCACATCACGGGAAGCCGCTTGCCCCCCTACGCCCCCGCCTTCTCCCTCGACCGCTACGACGACCCCGATTATCGCAAATTACTCGCCGATTGGCATGACGCCGGACAACTATAAGACAGCTAACACACAAATGCCAATTCTGATAAAATCGAAAGCTGTAATACTATACAATCCAAAACAAGCTCTTGGACAACAACGACAAGCGTACCGACGAGAACGATACCCGTTTTGATTATACCGGCAGAAGGCCCTCGGGATATCCGCATTTATAGCCCACGCGTGGAGCGTCTATGAGTACACCCTATAGTTCATGGTTTTCACCTCCCGCGCCGGTGTTGGTGGTCTCAGTAATTTCAGATGTTTATTCATTCGATCTGATTATTGGAGATTGGCGATTGCCAAATGTAGATTTGATTGGCGATACAGAAAGCGATTTGATTATCCTGGGACGAAATGTTCTCAATAAACTACGGCTCTTGCTTGACGGGCTGAGTCAACAAACCAGAATCCTCGAATAACTTAGTGGAGATACCAATATGCGACCCAAAGTCAATTTCCTCAGCGACGAACAAGTTACAAAGATCATCGAAGAAGGCTTCCAGCTCTTGATGGACCCCGGCATTCAGATCCACAACCAGGAGGCCCTGACATTGCTGGCCGAAGCCGGCGCCCAGGTGGATTTCGGCACGCAAGTGGCCCGAATCCCCGAAGCCCTCGCCCGACGCGCCCTGGAGACGCGGCCCTCCGAGTTCTATCTGCACAACCTGGACGGCGAGCCAGTTGTGCACTATGGCGGCGACAGCGTGCAGTTCGACCCTGGCTCTGCTGCCCTGCTGCTGCTCGACAGCCAGACGCAGAGACCGCGCCAGGCCGTCACAGCCGACTTCTCGAATTTCGTCAAACTGGTCGAGACCCTGCCTCAACTCGATGCCCAAAGCACCGCCTTCGTCTGCTCGGATGTGCCCATCGGCATCGGCGACCTGTACCGCCTGTACCTGGCCTTGAACTTCATGCGCAAGCCCATCATCACCGGAGCATTCGAGAAAGATACCTGGTGGTATATGAAAGACATGCTGATCGCTGTTGCCGGGAGCGAGGCGGCGCTGGCCGCGAAGCCCATCGCCGTTTTCGATGTCTGCCCTTCGCCGCCCTTATTGTGGAGCGACATCACCTGCCAGAATATGATTGATTGCGCCCGGTACAACATCCCCTCGGAGCTGGTCTCCATGCCGCTGACGGGCGCGACCGGGCCGATCACCCTCGCCGGAGCCGTGGTGCAGCACACCGCCGAGTGCCTCAGCGGCGTGACCATCTGCCAGTTGGCAAAAGAAGGCGCGCCCATCGTCTGGGGCGGGTCGCCTGCGGCTTTCGATATGCGCCAGGGCACCACCCCGATGGGCGCGGTTGGCACCTGGATGATTGACTGCGCCTACACCCAGGTCGGCAAGGCCCTTGGGATGCCCACCCACGCTTATTTAGGCATGAGCGACGCCAAAGTCGTGGACGCTCAATGCGGGCTGGAATCCTCCGGGGGGGCCATCCTGGCTGCCCTGGCCGGGGTCAACATGGTCTCCGGGGCGGGGATGCTGGCCTTCGAGAATTGCCAGAGCTTCGAGAAGCTGGTCATTGACGCCGAGATCATCGGCATGGCCAAGCGCCTGATCCGCGGCATCGAGCTGCGCGATGACCCCATCGCCCTCGACATCCTGCGCGAGATGGGGCATGACGCCCAATTCATCTCTCACGACCACACTTTCAAGTGGTTCCGCGAAGAAGATTACCTCCCCTCAGCAGTGATAGACCGGCAGGAGCCGGAAACCTGGGAGGCCGGCGGAGCATACAATTCCTGGCAGCGCGCCCAGGCGCGAGTTGGCGAGCTGATCGCATCTTATCAGCCCGCGCCGGTATCTACTGAATTACGAGAGGAATTGCGAAGCATCGCGACGAAAGCCGCTCGAAGCTGCGGCATGGATGAGCTGCCGCAGCTGCCGTTGGAGTGATTGAAGCTAGTATGAAGAAAGTGACAGTCACCTGGGAGGTGACTGTCAATTTCACTGAGGTTTTTTGGGTACACAAAAAACAACAAGGGTATGCCCGATTAACAGGCATTCCCTTGTTATATAGCATGGATAAACTACATTACATCAAGGCGTCACTTCGAAGGCATTCGGCTGACCCTCGTATTCCAAAATGAAGTACAAGGGCTCAATAACCTGAGAATTATCTTCGTAGTTTATTACATTCGACTGTAAATCCAGTTGAATATATACGGGTCCAGATTCATCAAATACATAAATTGAAGACCCATACCGAACAACTTCTTCGAAGAAAAATTGATCCTGCATATCGGGGAGCGATTTCTCGACCCAGGCGGTAGGCCCAGTTTGAACAAACATACCCAGCGCGGTACCAGCTTCATCCCCATAGGTTACGCTGGTGATGTTTTTCACGACACCCCATGAGCCAAGCGAAACGGTCTGCAGAGCATCATTCGTTACGGTGTATTCCAGGATGAGGCTGCCTTGTGAGTCACGCGCCCGCCAAATATGCGCCGCATACGTTTCGAGCAAAAGGCTTTCTCCAGCTTCTGCTACCCCGTAGGAAGTTTCCTTTTCACCATCAACCCAAAAATATTCTAAAAAGCCAGCAGCCATTTTCGATTCGTCATTTCATCACTCCTTATCATTGAGAAACAGTAACTGCTCAGCCATCGAACGGATTAGCCCGAAAAAAGGGTGTGCGAACGCAAAGCGGCTGCGCCCCTTCGCACACCCTTTTTTCGGGAACTTCCCCGTTTGGCTGAGTAGTTTCGAGGAAATAGTGTCCGAATATTGTCTTAATCCTGTACGAAAACGAGCTCGATAATAGCATAAATTGGACATAAATGGTAGGAATATGAGCAAACACCTCACGGGTTGATCAGTGGGAAGAAGATCTCATTCGATTGCGATTCGAGTCCGCACCAATCCAGGGCCGCGCCCAACATCTGCTGACGTTCCCCGGCAGTGGCGACCGCTTCGAGAGGAAAGGCCCAAAGCGTAGTCTTATAAGAGCCGTTATCTTTCATCACCCCTGCAACCCCATGATCGCCGGTGAAAGCCGCAGAGGCCGCATCCGTAGGGGTCACCTGGTCGCTGAAGTCGAAGAATGGATACGCCAGGGCATAGGGCCCCAGCCCCTCGAAAGCCTCACCAGCCCCGGTCACGCGCGTCTGGCCTACATCGTTGTCGTAATCCCCCACCCCCAGATAATCACGCACGAAATCCCTGTCCCCCTTGCTCCACAGATAATCCTGCCCGCTGAGGATCAGACACTTCCCGCCAGAATCGAGCCAGGCCACCAGCGCGGCTTCCCCTTCCTCCCCAGGGCCGGCAGGAGCCTTCCAGGCGTCCCCAACAAACCAGACCACGATCTCATAAGGCGATAAATGTACCTGACCTGGTTCGTCGTCGCTGTTCCAGGTATCCCAAAGGTCATAACCGAAGCCCAGGACGGCCAAGCTGGCGGAATAATAGGCCTGCACATCGGGGCGGTTGTCATCGTCGTCTACGAGCAGCAGCAAGGCCGGGGAAGCGGTGGCGAAATTCGCCGAGGCCGCCTGCGAAAGCCCGCAAGGGTTGCCCGCCCTGACCCGCCAGGAATACGCCGTGTTATGCGCCAGCCTGCCAGGCATGGTGTGGCTGGTCTCCTGCACTTCGACCGCGTATACGATGTGGCTGAAACCCGGGTCGTCGGCGACTTCGAGGCGATAATAGACCGCCTGCTCGACGCTACTCCAGCGGAAGGTAGGCGTGATCGAGACATTCTGCGCGCCGCTACGGGGTTCGATGAGACCCGGCGAAGACAGCGCGCCGCCCCGAATTTCCACCGTCACGGCATCGGCGTGAGTATGACTCCCAGAAACGCCGACGATATCGAATTCATAGACCCCGGGGAGAATGGAAGCCGTGGCCCCGAGGGTGAGTATGCTGCTCCCGGGCGGGATGATCGGATTCAGGTCGAAGCTGATCGTTGTGCCCGAGGGCTGCGCGGCTACGCTCAGGGTGACCGGATCGTCGAAGCCGGACACCTGGGTCACATTGACATCGTACAAGGCTGCCTGCGGCGCACACACGCTTACGGTTTCAGGCGCGGCATCCACCCTGAAATCCGCCCCGCAGTAACTCCTGGCGGCCTGCACAGCGGCGAGAGCATCTATCTCGCCCCAGCCGGTGGCGTAATTGGGGGAATGTGCACCCCCGCCCGCGCCGTCATCATAAGGCACAGGGCTGGCAGTGGATTGAATGAGCGTCTCGGTAGCAGAGTACTCGCCGATCAGGCAGGGCGCGGCGTCCCACATCAAGGCCACCAATCCACTGACATGCGGCGCAGACATCGAAGTCCCCGACATCAGACGATAATCGCTATCCCCACTTCTGGTCGCAGAGCGTATGCCGACGCCTGGCGCGACCACCTGGGGTTTCATGTTCGGGTATCCCTGGGGATTGACGATATCGGGATTATCGGTAGGCCCCCAGTTCGAATGTGTGGCATATAACCCATTCGACGCGCCAGTAGAACCAACCCCGGTGACGTTGCCGTAGCGAGCCGGATTCCCCACCGTGTTCAAACCTGGCGGAGAGGCATAACCGCAAACAGAGCTGTTGCCATTGGAGAAGACCGGGTAAATGCCTGCCGCCAGCCAGCTCTCCACCATGCCCAAATACCAGGTATCCAGGTATTGGTGACAATCCCCCCAGGAGTTGTTGATGATATGTGGTCTCTTGAGAGGGTCGGGGTTTTGGCCGCTCAAATCCCAGGGCGCGAGCAAAAATTGGCCGCATTCCAATAACTCACTATCGTTGCCCTCGAAGGCCTGGCAGGCGATCCAGGCAGCGCCCGGGGCCATGCCTATGCCGCCGGAACCTGCCATAATGCCCATAGTATGCGAGCCATGTCCATGCCAATCGTTCGGCGCGGAGTCGCTGCCGCCCAGGGCCGGGTCCCACCAGTTGTAATTATGATCGAAAACCCCTCCCCCCAGGTTGCCTCGGTATTGGTTCACCAGGGCTTCGTGTGTGTAGCGCACCCCGGTATCTATATTGGCTACAACGATATCCTCCCCCGTGAATCCCAAACCCCAGACATCATCGGCGTTGACGCGGAGGATATTCGCTTCCACCTGCGTGTTGGCGGTCTCTTGGGCGGGCTGGCTCTCCACGGGTTCATGCAAGAGGGGATGCCGCCGCGCCCGCAGGGAGTCGATCTCCACGAAATCGAGCAAGCCATTGAAGGTATTGATGTCTGACGAGTTGACCAGGATGACGTTATCAACCCAAAAGGCCTGGTAAGCGATCCCCTCGGCGTTCAAGTAGGCGCGCACCCGCTGCTGGCTGTCATCGGCCGCGTTTTGCAGGGAATAGACTACAAAGCGGCCGCGCGTCTCCCAATCCAGCTCATAGGCCAGGGACAGGTTGGGCCGCTGCTTGAATTGGATCATGTACCCGGCCTGTTCTTCGACCATGAACTGCGCCTGTAATTCAGGCTCGATGACCGGTTCGGATTCCTGGCCCAGCGGCGCAGCTACAACCGGAGTATGCAGGGCATCCGGGCTTACCGTCCCAAACAAACTGGCGAGCAAGAATACGCTGGTAACTACCCTGAGCTTAATTCTCATCGTGCTATAATTCTACCACTATGAAAACGCTCATCCTTGGCGCTACTGGTTTCATCGGCGGCCACATCGCTTTGGCCGCGCTGGATGCAGGCTGGGCATTGCGCGGTCTGAGGCGCAACCCCAATAGCACCGGGCACGTGGGGGACGCGCCGGTCGAGTGGGTCAACGGAAATCTCGATGATCCCGCCAGCTTGCGGGAAGCCATGCAAGGCATCGAGATCGTCTTCCACGCCGCGGCCTACTATCCAAAAGGGGGCGACCCCCGCAAAGTTCCGGAACAAGTTGCCTGCGCCAAAGGGGAAATCCAAAATGTACTGGCGGCGGCAAAAGAAGCCGGCGTTCGCCGTTTCATTTATACTTCGACGCTATCCACCATCGGGCATCCGCCCCCAGAGGAGAACCGCCTGGCTGACGAGCGGGATGTCTATCACCCAGGCGCGCTGCCCGAGAGCGGCTACTACGAAGCCAAGATCGCCATGGAGGACGCCGTCCTGGAAGCCGCCGAGAACGGCCTGGATGCCGTCGTGCTCAACCCCACAGCGGTTTTCGGCCCCGGCGATGTGCACCTGACCATGGGGCAGTTGTTGATTCTGGCAGCCCGCGGGCTGGCAATCGCCTGGCTGCCTGGGGAGATCAACGTTGTGGATGTGCGCGATGTCGCCCAGGCGCACATCGCCGCTGCAGAAAGAGGCCGCATGGGAGAACGCTATATCCTGGGAGGACACAATTTCACCGTCAGAGAGGCCCTCACGGCAGCCGCGCTCGCCGCGGGGAGCAAACCGCCGCGCTTCGAAATCCCCTCAGGATGGATCCGATTTTTCGTGTGGATTGGCGATAACATCCCTTCGTTGCCTCTACCAGGCAACCATCTGCGCGCCCTCCCCCTCTGGCAGGGATACAATATCGAGAAAGCACGTAGAGAATTAGGCTTATCACCGCGCCCTTTCAGCGATACCGTGCAGGATGCCATAGAATGGTTCAGGAAAGAAGGCCTCATGTAAATTCTCACATACAGTAACTGCTCAGCCATCGAACGGATTTACCCGAAAAAAGGGTGTGCACACGAAAAGCGGCTACGCCCCCTGCGCACACCCTTTTTTCGGGAATTTCTCCGTTTGGCTGGTAGTTACCACGTATCACTTATCAGAAAAACCAAACCACTAGAGAAAAATTCAAAGCGAGCGCTTTCAACCATGATACTCAATGAAACCACAGTCAACGCCATCACGCGAATACTGAGCGGAGAGATGTTCAACGCCTTGGGCCTCCGCCCAGATGGATGGCTCTCCAGGCGCTTCTCTCCTCTGATTCGGAAGCCTATCCATCGCTTTGCAGAAATCG